>JAXDLS010000158.1:0-3904 GCA_034666485.1 Chloroflexota bacterium | reverse complement strand
GGGAACGACGCCGAGGCGCTGGCGCACGCCGATCATGCCGCGGTGGATGAGCAGCTTCACCGCCCCCTCGCTCTTGCCCATGATCTCGCCGATCTGGGCGAGCTTGAGGTCCTCGCCGAGCTTGAGGCTGAGCGCGGTGCGCTGATGGGTGGGCAGCGAGTCGATGGCGGCCCACACCCGGGCGGCCTCGTCCCGCTCGGAGATCGCCTCCTCGACCGAGCGGTCCGTGGAGGCGACACCGATCACCGAGTCCAGGTCGGACTCGGGTCGCTTGGCGCGGTAGTGGTCTGCTATTGCGTTCACTGAGATCTGGTAGAGCCAGGCGCTGAAGGGGTGGCCGCTGGGTCGGTACCGGCCGATGGCGCGGAGGGCCTTGAAGAACACCTCGGCGGTGATGTCCTCCGCGGACTCCTGGTTTCGGATCCGGCTGTAGACAAAACGATAGATCTGCCCGTAGTAGTGGTCGTACAGCTCGCCGAAGGCCGCAGGATCCTCTTTGGCACGCTCGACGAGACCGTCCTCGTACGCTCTCGGCAGTGTCATCGGACTGCAGCCGTGCGTACGTATGTCAACAACGGGAGGCGTGGCTCCGGGGTTACGGCGAGCACGTCATCTCGGTGGGCGGGACGGCGCCTCCGGCGGGGGCCGCCGGGGCTGGCGAGGACCGCCGACAGTATATGGGCCGCGCGGCGCCGCGACCCCCACCTGACCGGTCGGACGGGACGGAGCCCGAGACCTGTCCCCGATGTCGTCATTCGCCGTGCGACGGCGCCGGAGCCCCGAGCGCGGCCCCCGGTACAATCGGGCCACGTGATCCCCCGCTACACCCCGCCACGTATCGCCGAGATCTTCGGCGAGGAGTCCCGGCTGGGGCGGTGGCTGGAGGTGGAGCTGCTCGCCTGCGAGGGGTGGGAGCAGGCCGGTCGCATCCCCGCCGGCACCTCCTCGGCGCTGCGCGCGGCCGCCCGCGTCGACCTCGTCCGGGTGGCCGAGCTCGAGGCCGAGCAGGGCCACGACCTCGCCGCCTTCGTCAGCGCGGTGCAGGAGACCTCCGGCGACGCCGGCCGCTTCCTCCACCTCGGGCTGACCAGCTCGGACGTGGTCGACACCGCGCTGGCCACCCAGCTCCGCGACGCCGCCGCCGTGGTCGACGAGGACGCCGTGGCGCTGGAGGCGGCGCTCGCCGGCCTCGCCGTCGCCCACCGCCTCACCCTGATGCCGGGGCGCACCCACGGCGTCCACGCCGAGCCGCTGAGCCTCGGGGTCAAGCTCGCCAACCACTGGGACGAGGTGCGCCGCGGCCGCCTCCGCCTCCAGGCCGCCGCCGCGGAGGTGGCGGTGGGGAACATCAGCGGCGCGGTGGGCACCCACAACTCGGTGACCCCCGAGGTCGAGGAGCACGTCTGCGCCCGGCTCGGCCTGGGCGTCGCCCCCGCCTGCACCCAGGTGCTGGCCCGCGACCGGCACGCCTCCCTGGTGTCGGCGATGGCCATCCTGGGGGCCGTCCTCGAGCGGCTCGCCACCGCCGTCCGGCTGCTCCAGCAGACCGAGGTCGGCGAGGCCGAGGAGCCGTTCGCGCAGCGCCAGAAGGGCTCGTCGGCGATGCCCCACAAGCGCAACCCGGTGCTCAGCGAGCGCCTCTGCGGGATGGCGCGGCTGCTCCGCGGCCACGCCCTCGTCGCCCTCGAGGACGTGGCCCTGTGGCACGAGCGGGACATCTCCCACTCCGCCGCCGAGCGGGTGGTGCTCCCCGACGCCTTCGCGGTGCTCGACTACATGCTCCAGCTCGCCACCCGGGTGGTCCGCGGGCTGCGCGTCGACGCCCACCGGATGCGCGAGAACATGGACTGGGGCGGCGGCCTCGTCTTCACCCAGCGGCTGATGACCGCGCTCATCGACCAGGCCGGCTGGTCGCGCGAGCGCGCCTACCGCGCCGTGCAGGCCCTGGCGCTGCGCGCCCGCGAGGGCGAGGCGCCCTTCCGCGACCTGGTGCGCGGATCCGAGGAGGTGCGCGCCGTGCTCGACGACCCGAGGCTCGACGAGGTGCTCGACGCCTCCGCCTATCTGCGGCACGTCGACGAGACCTACCTGCGGCTCGGGCTGGCGGTCGAGGTGCCGGGCGACACCGCCCCCGCCGCCCGTCCGGAGCTCGCCGTCGAGGCCGGCATCGGAGGGGGAAGGCTGTGATGCGGAGCGTGCGGAGCATCATGGCCTGGGGGAGGCCCCCCGACCATTGGGCACGTCAGTGCCCAGAGGATGAAGGGGGAAGGCTGTGACCCGAGGCGACGTGCTCTCCACCGCGACCGGCGAGGGGCTGGCCGTGTTCCGCCGGGGCAAGGTGCGCGACACCTTCGACCTCGGCGACGGCACCCTGCTGATGGTGGCCACCGACCGGATCAGCGCCTTCGACGTGGTGCTTCCCACCGGCATCCCCGACAAGGGGCGGGTGCTCACCCGGATGTCGCGCTGGTGGTTCGCGCAGACCGCCGGCATCGTCCCCAACCACCTCCGCGACGACGACCCCGGGTCGCTGCCCGCCGAGGTGCCCTGGGAGCGCGGGCGGGAGCGCTCGATGCGCACGGTGCGGGCCGAGCGCATCGACATCGAGTGCGTGGTGCGCGGACACCTCGCCGGCTCCGGATGGAAGGAGTACCGCGGCGAGGGCACCCTCGCCGGCGAGCCGCTCCCCCCCGGGCTCGGCGAGTCGGCGCGGCTGCCGCGGCCGCGCTTCACCCCCGCGGCGAAGAACGACGAGGGGCACGACGAGAACATCTCCCGGGCCCGGCTCGCCGAGACCGTCGGGCCGGAGCTGGCGGGGCGGCTCGAGCGGGTCTCGCTGGCGCTCTTCGACCATGCCACCGAGGTGTGCGCGCGAGCGGGGATGCTGCTCGCCGACACCAAGTTCGAGTTCGGCTTCGTCGACGGCGAGCTGACCCTCATCGACGAGCTCTTCACCCCCGACTCCTCGCGCTTCTGGGAGGCGGCGACCTGGCGCGAGGGAGAGCCCCAGCCCGCCTTCGACAAGCAGTTCGTGCGCGACCACCTCGAGACGCTGGACTGGGACAAGCGTCCCCCCGGTCCCGAGCTGCCCGGCGAGGTGGTGCGGGTCACCCGCGAGAAGTACCTCGAGGCGGCGCGGCGGATCTGCGGGCTGGAGCTGTGAGCAGCTTCACCGCCGAGGTGGTGGTCACCCTCCGCCCGGTGATCAACGATCCCCAGGGGCTGAGCGTGCGCGCCGGGCTGCGCCGGCTCGGCTTCGACGGCGTGACCTCCGCCCGGGTCGGCAAGTTCGTCGAGCTGGTGGTCGAGGCCGAGGACGAGGCGTCCGCGCGTGACGCCGTCACCCGGATGTGCGGGCGACTGCTCTGCAACCCGGTGATCGAGGACTGGCGGATCGACTCGCTCCGCGTGCTCGACGGGGCGCTCGCGCGCCCACCCGCGGGGGGCCTCCCCCCCGCCGCCTCCCCCCCGGAGACCGCGCCCTGAGCATGCGCTTCGGCATCGCCGTCTTCCCGGGGACGTGGTCGGAGCGCGACTGCGCCCACGCGGTCTCGCTCGACGGCCACGAGGCGGTGATGCTCTGGCACCGCGACGCCGACCTGCGCGGCGCCGACTGCGTCATCCTCCCCGGCGGCTTCTCCTACGGCGACCACCTCCGCTGCGGCGCCATCGCCCGCTTCTCGCCGCTGATGGACGCCGTCGCCGAGTTCGCCGCCGCCGGCGGGCTGGTGTGGGGGATCTGCAACGGCTTCCAGATCCTCTGCGAGGCGCACCTGCTCCCCGGAGCGCTGCTGCGCAACGCCTCGCTCGAGTTCCGCTGCGAGCCCTCCTGGCTGCGGGTCGAGACCGAGGCGTCGCCCTTCACCGCCGGCTGCCGCCGCGGCGACGTGCTCCGGATCCCCGT
>JAXDLS010000157.1:0-2790 GCA_034666485.1 Chloroflexota bacterium | reverse complement strand
GCCTGGCGCGTCGAGCAGCGACGCCACCGACGGGGCGTCGAGGCGGCCGTCGCCCACCGCCACCAGGGTGGCGGCGATGGCGCGCATCATGCCGTAGAGGAACGCGTCGGCGGTGACGTCGATGGTCACCAACATGCGGGGGGGTCCCCCCGCACTCCCCCCGGGGCGATGAGCATCGGGGACGGCGTGCGCGCGCACCGTCAGGGTGTGGATGGTGCGCACCGTGGTCCCGCCGGCGCGGGGAGAGCGGCCGAACGCGGCGAAGTCGTGGGTGCCGACCAGGTGCGCCGCAGCGCCCCGCATCGCCTCGACGTCGAGGGACCGGGGGAAACGCCAGGCGTGCTCGCGGGCCACCGCCGCGCGCTCGCCGCGGGGGGCGACCACGTAGCGATAGGTGCGGGTGCGGGCGTCGTACCGGGCGTGGAAGCCGTCCGGCGCGGGGCGCACCTCGAGCACGACCGCGTCGTCGGGGAGCTTCGCGTTGAGCGCGGCGCGGAGCCGGCGCGGCTCCCAGGGACGCCGCAGCGCGCAGCCCACCACCTGGCCGTGGGCATGCGCCCCGGCATCGGTGCGGCCGGCGGCGGTGAGCCGCACCTGCTCGCCGGTCACGGCGAGGATGGCGTCGCGGAGCACGCCCTCGACGGTGCGCCGGTCGGGCTGGCGCTGCCAGCCGCTGAACCGGCTGCCGTCGTACTCGAGGGTGAGGGCGTAGCCGTGCATCGCCTCGGCGATCACCTCGGTGGCGGGATCGAGCATCGGGCCGGCTACTCCACCAGCTCGATGATCGCCATCGGCGCGCCGTCGCCCACCCGCGGACCGAGGTGGTAGATGCGGGTGTAGCCGCCGGGACGGTCGCGGTAGCGGTCGACGTAGGTGGAGAAGAGGCGGTGGCTGACCTCCCGGTCGTTGACCCAGAGGGCCACCTTGCGGTGGGCGTGGACGTCGCCCGGCTTGGCGCTGGTGATCACCCGCTCCACCCAGCGGCGCAGCTCCTTCGCCTTCGCCTCGGTGGTGCGGATGCGTCCATGGCGAAGCAGCGCGGTGACCTGGTTGCGGGTCATCGACTGGCGGTGGTCGGCGGTGCGGCCGAACTTCCGTCCTGCCTTCTGGTGGCGCATCTCGGCTCCTTGTCGGCGACCTGGCTAGCGGGCGGGCTGGAAGAGGGTCTCCAGCTCCTCCGGGGTCACGAAGCCCCGCTCCGTCAGCTTCTCGCGGATCTCGTCGAGCGACTTCTGTCCGAAGTTGCGCAGCGAGAGCAGCTCCTCCTGGCGCATCGCCACCAGCTGGCCGATGCGGGTCACGTCGTTGGCCTTGAGGCAGTTGAGCGCGCGGACGCTCAGCTCGAGCTCCTCGACGGGGACGTCGGCGAGGCGGCTGGGGAGGTCGTTGCCGCGCTGCTGCGACACCGGCTGCACCGCGAGGTTGTCGCCGAAGCTGACGAAGAGCTCGAGGTGGCGGGTGAAGAGCGAGGCCGCCTGGCTGACCGCCTCGACCGGCGGCATGGTGCCGTCGGTCCAGACCTCGACGAGGAGGCGGTCCCACTCGGTGTCCTGGCCGACGCGGGTCTTCTCCACCGAGAAGTTGGCCTTGCGCACGGGGGTGAAGATGGCGTCGATGGGGATCACCCCGATCGGCTGCCCCTCCTTCTTGTTGCGCTCGGCGGGCACGTAGCCCTTGCCCCGCTCCACGGTCAGGTCCATGCGCAGCTGCGCCTGGGGACCGTCGAGGGTGCAGATGTGGAGCTCGGGGTTGCAGATCTCCACGTCGCTGGTGGTCTCGATGTCGCCGGCGCGCACCGGCTTCGGGCCGCGCGCGTCCAGGGTCATCCGGACCGGCTCGTCGACATGGCTGATGACGTTGAGGCCCTTGATGTTGAGGAGGATCTCGGTGACGTCCTCCTTGACGTGGGGAAGCGTGGAGAACTCGTGCGACACGCCCTCGATGGACACCGAGGTGACCGCCGCGCCGGAGAGCGACGAGAGCAGCACACGGCGCAGCGAGTTGCCGAGGGTGGTGCCGAAACCAGGCTCGAGCGGCTCGATCTGGAAGCGGCCGTAGTCCGTGGTGCTCTGCAGCTCGCGGACGGATGGAGTGTGGGTGGTGTCGACCATGCGGTGGGTGTGGGCCTCTCTCTGGGTGGAGCTATCTGCTGTAGAACTCGACGATCAGCTGCTCGTCGATGAAGGCGTCCATCTCGGTGCGCTCCGGCAGCCGCTGGACGATCCCCTTGAGTGCGTCGGCGTCGAGGGTGAGCCAGTCCGGGACCGGACGGCCCTGGATCAGCGCCTGGGCATTGTCGATCGGCTGGGCCTTCCGGGACTTCTCGCGCACCGCCACCACGTCGCCGGGCCGGACCTGGTACGAGGGGATGTTCACGGTGCGGCCGTTGACGCTGAAGTGGCGGTGGCTGACCAGCTGGCGCGCCTCGGGACGGGAGGCGGCGAAGCCGAGCCGGTAGACGACGTTGTCGAGGCGCCGCTCCAGGTTCTGGAGCAGCACCGTGCCGGTCACCCCCGTGCTGCGCTCCGCCTTCTCGAAGTAGTGGCGGAACTGCGTCTCCAGCACACCGTAGAGCCGGCGGGCACGCTGCTTGGCGCGCAGCTGGATGCCGTAGTCGCTCACCTTGCGGCGGCGCGCCATGCCGTGCTGCCCGGGAGGCGTCATGTTGCGCCGGTCCAGGGTGCACTTGGTCACGCACTTCTCGCCCTTGAGGAAGAGCTTGACGCCCTCTCGCCGGCAGAGGCGGCAGACCGGGTGGTGGGGATTGGCCATGGTGTCGGTGGCTCCTGG
>JAXDLS010000156.1:0-3358 GCA_034666485.1 Chloroflexota bacterium | reverse complement strand
TCGCCGACGTGCCGGTCCCAGGCCTCGGCGCGGGGGACGCGGGTGAGGTTGAAGCGGGTGTTCCACTCGTAGAGCTCGTCGAGGTAGCGCTCCAGCCGCTCCCGGTCCAGGGGGGCTGCGATCAGATGACCGCCCTCCCGTCGCCGCCCTCGCCGGTGGCCAGCGCCGCCCCCAGCGACTGCCAGTGCAGGTCCTCGAGGGGGGGATGGACCAGGCCGCCGCGCACGTCCCGGAAGTGGCGCTCCAGGGAGAGCTCGCGGAGCAGGCCGGGGCCGCCGGCCAGCCGCATCGCCTCCTCCACCGCCTGCCAGGCCAGCTGGGTGGCCTGCACCTTGGCGGTGGCGATCTCGGGGACCAGCGCCGCCCGCCGCTCGACCGGCGCCTCGTCCCAGGCGCGGGCGGCGGCGAGCACCAGCAGCCGGGCGGTGCGCACCGCCCCGTCGATGCGTCCCAGCCGCAGGCGCACCGTGGGCAGCGAGCTGATCGGCTCGGCCATGGCGTTGGGGCGGCGCTCCCGGCAGAACCGGGCGACCTCGTCGCGGGCGGCATGGGCGCAGCCGGTGTAGGCGGCGGCGCTGGTGAGCTGGAACCAGGCGCCGACCGCGGGCCCCCGCGGATCCGGGCCGCCCGGGTCGCGCAGGCTGAGCAGCGCCGCCTCGGGGACCCGCACCGCCTCGAGCCGCAGCGTGCCGCTGGCGGTGGCGCGCAGCCCCAGGGCGTCGAAGGTGGGGTCGCGCACCACCCCGGGGAGGGAGAGGTCGACCAGGAAGGTGCCCACGCGGGAGGGCGAGCCGGGCTCGTCGATCCGCGCCGCGATCAGCGCGTGGGTGAGGGCGGGCAGCCAGGTGGACCAGGTCTTCCGCCCCTCCAGCACCCAGCCGTGCTCGCCGCGCTCGGCGGTGGTGGCGGGGAGGCCGCCGCGGGCGGGGGAGCCCTGCTCCGGCTCGCTCGCCAGGCTGTTGACCAGGGCGCCCTCGCCGGTCACGCGGGCGCAGAGGTCGCGGTAGGCGGCCTCGGGCCAGCCGGTGTGCTCGGAGCCGGGCGCGCCCACCGACATGTGGTGCATGCCCAGGCCGAGCGCGCTCGAGGTGTCGCCTCGCCCCAGCCGCTCCTGGAGCACGCAGACGTCGTGGAGCGACGCCCCCGCCCCGCCCAGCGCGGCGGGCACGGCGAGCGCCGGCCAGCCCTCGGCCCGCGCCGCGGCGACGTGCTCGTCGGGAAAGCTGCCCTCGCGGTCGTGGCGGGCGGCGCTGGCGGCGAAGACCGCGGCGAGGCGGTCCGCCCGCTCCACCCACGCGGCGAGGTCGGCGACCGGCATGGGCCCACGCTACCGCACGTCGGCCGGGGTCAGCCGGGCGGCGAGGCCGCCCCGCCAGCACAGGTCGTCGTCGCCGCCGTCACCCGGCGGCCGCTGTCGCTCAGCAGTTTCGCCCCGAGGGCCGACGACCCCAACCGCACCCAACTTGGCATATAAGTAACCTTGGAATTCCAAGTTGCTCGGCTCCGGCCTGAGACCGACAGCTCAGAGGGGGTCGCCGCTCGATCCGGCCGGCACCAACCCCTCAGGGGTCCACTGAACGAGAACCGTCTCGTGACCGAGTTGCACACCGGTCACAGGGTCAATCCTGAAGGGACCGAACAGCGTCGCCGCTTCGAGCGGCGCGGCGACCTGCCAGAGACTCCTGCAGCTCAGCGCTCCGGCCACCCGAGCGCAATGGGTGCCGATGACGGCACCCGCCGCCGCCTGGACCGCCGGATAGTCCGGCATTCTTCCAGTGAGCCTGGTGAAGGCGGAGAGGAAGTCGCGCTCGCTGGGTCCCAGGTCGACCGGCTGTGTCGATGATCCCGGGAACCACTGCGCGATCCCGAAGACACCCTCGCTTCGCGCCACGACCTCGCCGAATCGCTGCACGCCGGCTGCCACCGCTGCCACGCGACGCGGAGGCCGGTCCAGCGAGTGGACCCGTTCGACCCTGGACACGTCCTCCTCGAACAGGCCGGCGCAGAGCAGGTCCCATTCCTCGGCGGCTGGGTCGGCGGGTAGTGCGTCGCTGGCTCCCAGGCGAAGCGTACGTAACCCCAGGTTGTTCGCCATCCGCTCCGCACCCGCGGCGACCTGCCGGCCAAAGCTCCCACGCCCCTCCGCCAGCCACAGGACTGCGGGGGCCTCCTCTCTGGAGAGATGCTCCAGGAATGGCTTCCCGTACCGGCTCGTCGGCGTGAGGATCGAGACCACCCTTCCAGGGCACGAAGCCTCCACGTCGTCACCAGAACCCCCGTGGTTCCAGATCACGACGTCGAGCTCGGCGGCGACACTCGCCGCTGCCCGCATCAGCTGCGTCGAGTACGGACCAAGAACGAGATCGCAGCGCCTTGTGAGCGAACGGAGGCAGGCGATGAGCCGGTCCGGGCTGCTCGCATCGTCCTCCACCGTCAACTCCGCATGGCCGTCCAGTTCAGACCAGGCGGCGAGCCCCTGCGCGGCCTGCACCCCGAAGGGGGAGTAACGACCGCTCAGCGAGAGGCACGCCCCGACGCGCAGCGGCCGGCCTTCGCTCAGCGAGGTCATCGCATGTCCACTTCGTACCTGAACTCGTGGCGGTCCGCGGCCGCCACTGTTGCCTGCACCTCGAGCGGAGCCTCCTCCGCGTCGTAGATCGTTCGCAGGATGCGCATGACCGGCACGCCCAGCGCCAGTCCGAGTTGCTCGATCTCGGTCCGGGTCGGCATCGCCCCCACCAGCTCGTCAACAGAGCGTGCCGCCTGGCGCCGGATCGGACCCTCCGGGTCCTCGATGACCGCGAGGGCTCCGCCGCGAATGAGCCTCGCCTCGGCAATTGCGGTTCCGGCCACCATGTGCGCAGGGTAGTAGCTGTCGCAGAGCGCCACCGGCTGCTCCTCGACCAGGAACAGGCGCCGACGGACCACCACGAGCCCCTCCTCGTCGACGTCCAGGCGCATGGACACCTCGGGTGGAGCGGAGATGGTCGCAACCTCGAGCAGGCGCTGAGCCGGCCTCTGCCCCTGCTCGACGACCTGGGCGTTGAAACCTGACAGCCCGGCCGCTCGGTGCCGTCGCAGGTTCCCTCCGGTCAGCAGCAGACGGACGTGTGGCTTGGGGCGTACAAAGGTGCCGCGGCCTTGCTCGGAGACTACGAGGCCCTCGGCCTTGAGCCGCGCCACGGCACGCCGCACGGTCGGCCGGCTCGTCGCGTACTGCTTGGCCATCTCCCACTCGGAGTGGAGCCGGGCGCCGGGCGCAAGCCGTCCGGAGAGGATCGCTGTGCGCACGTCGTCGACGATGCGCTGGTACGGGAACGGAGGGCCGTGCTGTTCGGTCACAACTTGACAATACAAG
>JAXDLS010000155.1:0-6963 GCA_034666485.1 Chloroflexota bacterium | reverse complement strand
CCCCCGCAGCGCGGCCCGCTCGAGCCCCTCGATCGAGAGCTGGAGGCGGCGCAGGTCGGCGTCGGTGCGGCGCTCCGCGGCGAGCCGCGCCGCGCCCGGCTCGATCACCAGGCGGAGCTCGAGGATGCGGTCGAAGGCGCCGTTCTGCCGCTGCAGCTCCGCCCGCACCTCGACCGGGGTGCGGCCCTGCCCGAGGATCACCGCCCCGCCGCCGGCCCCCCGCCTGCGCTGGATCAGCCCCTCCCCCTGGAGGATGCCGAGGGCATCGCGAAGCGTGACCCGCGAGACCCCGAGCTGCTCGGCGAGGGCGCGTTCCGGGGGCAGCCGCTCGCCGGCGGGGAGCAGCCCCAGCTGGATGCGCTGCCGCAACCGCGTCGCCACCTGCTCGTATGCGGAGGTGGTGGCGATGGGGGTGTCGCTCGCCGCCTCGGCGGCGCCCACCCCCCCGACGGGGTCGTCGCCCGGCGCGACCTTCAGCCAGTGGGGGATGGGCGGCTCGATCGGACCCCTGGGCACGAGACCCAGTTATAGACCAGGCTGGCACGAATGGTCAAATGGCTTGACCTCCATACCATTCTAAAGTACGGTTTCCATACCTTAAAGTGCTCGCCGAAAGACCGCGACAAACGGGACGAACGCGCCACTTCCATGGGAGGGAATGACGTGAACCTGGGAATTCTCGTGATCCTGGTGCTGATCCTGCTGTTCGTGGCCAGCGTCGGCTCGCTGCACATCGGCCACTGTCCCGGCAACGAGCCGGGGATCTGCATCAGCTGGCAGACCTGACCCGGGGCCCCACCGCGGGCTCCGGCGTCAGGCCCGCTCCACGATCATCGCGATCCCCTGGCCGCCGCCGATGCACATCGCCGCGAGGCCCATCTCGACGTCGCGCTTCTGCATCTCGTGGAGCAGGGTGGTGAGGATCCGGGTGCCGCTGGCGCCGATCGGGTGCCCGAGGGCGATCGCGCCGCCGTTGACGTTCAGCCGGTCCTCGGGCACCGCGAGCTCCCGCCCGACCGCCACCGACTGGGCGGCGAAGGCCTCGTTGAGCTCGAAGAGGTCGATGTCGCGCACCTCGACGCCGGCCTTCGCCATGGCGCGGCGGGCCGAGGGCACCGGGCCCATGCCCATGATCCGCGGGTCCACCCCGGCCGAGGCGTAGCTGCGGATCCGCGCCAGCGGGGTGCGACCCTCGGCCCTCGCCCGCGACGCGCTCATCACCACCACCGCGGCGGCGCCGTCGTTGATGCCGCTGGCGTTGCCCGCGGTCACGCTGCCCCCCTTGTCGAAGGCGGCCCGCAGCGCCGCCAGCGACTCCGCGGTGGTCTGGGGACGGGGGTGCTCGTCGACCTCGACGGTGACCGTCTCCTTCCGCTTCTTCACGGGGACGGGGACGATCTCGTCCCGGAAGCGGCCGCTGGCCATCGCCTCGCCGGCCTTGCGCTGCGACTCCGCGGCGAAGGCGTCCTGGTCGGCGCGGCTGACCTCGAACTCGTTGGCCACGTTCTCGGCGGTGATGCCCATGTGGCAGTCGTCGAAGGCGCACCAGAGCCCGTCGCGGATCATCACGTCGACCAGCTGGCCATGGCCGAGCCGGTAGCCGTAGCGGCCGTTGTCCATCAGGTAGGGAGCCCGGGTCATGTTCTCCATGCCGCCCGCCACCACCACCTCGGCGTCGCCGAGGCGCACCGCCTGGGCGGCGAGGGCGACGGTCTTCAGGCCCGAGCCGCAGACCTTGTTGACGGTCATCGAGGGGACGCCGGTGGGCAGGCTGGCGCCGATCGCCGCCTGGCGCGCCGGGTTCTGCCCGAGGCCGGCCTGGAGGACGTTGCCCATCAGCACCTCCTCCACCGTCTCCGGGTCGATGCCGGCGCGGCGGATCGCCTCCTGGACGGCGACGCCCCCGAGCTGGACCGCGGGCATGTCCGCGTAGACACCGCCCATGGTGCCGATGGGGGTGCGACAGGCGCTGACGATGACCGCGTCTTCCATGGGGTGTCTCCGGAGCTGGGCTGGCGGCACCCACTGTAGCGCGGGGCTCGCGACCCACGGCGCCCGCGGAGCCGAGGCTCCCCGGCCGGGCGGCGTCTCAGCTGGGCAGGGGCTCGGCGAAGGCCGAGCGGTAGCGGGCCGCGAACGCCTCGGGAGAGAAGTGGTGCGCCTGGGGGCCGCGCACCTCGACCACGTGAGCGGCGGCGAGCGCTCCCATCCGCCCGGCGCGGCCGAGGTCGTGGCCGCGGCGCAGCCCGGCGAGCAGCCCGGCGAGATAGGCGTCGCCGGCGCCGGTGGGATCGACCACCTCCTCCACCGCGGCCACCGGGATCTCGACCATCCCCTCGCCCGAGTGCAGCCGGCTGCCCCTCCCGCCCAGGGTCAGCGCCACCAGCGCGCCGCGCGCGCGCAGCTCCTCGACGCCGAGGCCGGTGCGGCTGCGGAGCATCTCGAGCTCGTAGTCGTTGCCGACCACCATCCAGGCGGCCTCCAACCCGGCGCGCAGCGCCTCGTCGGGCAGCGACGGGATCTGCTGGGCGGGTGCGAAGACCAGGCGGTGGCCGAGCTCGGTGGCCTGGGCGACGTGCGCAGCCATCGCCTCGGGGGCGTCCGGGGCGACCACCACGGTGTCCACGGCCGCGCCCAGACGGCGCAGGTCGATGGCCCCGGCCCGCGCCATCGCCCCCGGGAAGAAGGCGGTGATCTGGTTGTCGTCAAGGTCGGTGGTGATGAAGCAGGAGGCGGTGGCGACGTCGTCGCAGCGCAGCGCCGTCGAGGTGTCGACGCCGGCCTCCTCCAGCGCGGCGCCGTACGCGTCGAAGTCGTCGCCGACGGCGGCGCAGAGCAGCGGGCGCTCCCCGAGCAGGGCGAGGGTGTAGGCGATGTTCGCCGCGGTGCCGCCGCGACGCCGCTCCAGCCGGTCGACCAGGAAGGAGACGTTGAGGATGTGGGTCTTGTCGGGGAGGATGTGGTCGCCGAAATGCCCCGGGAAGACCATGATGGTGTCGTAGGCGACCGAGCCGGTGACGGCGATCTGTGCCATGGTGCTCGCGATGGTAGCGGCACAATGGGACGGTGGCGCTCCACCGAGTCCTCCGCCCCGCCGCCACGCCGATGAGCCACCCGACGGTCAGCGGCGATCCCCTCGACGGGGTGGCGCCGGCCGCCCTGGCCGAGGCGGTCGAGCTCTACCACCGCACCTACACCACCCTGCTGCGCAGCAGCGGCGAGACCCGGCTGCGGGTGCTGGAGTCGTCCCACCGGGCGATGGGCTCGAGCCTCCACCCGCTCGCCGCCTCCCCCGAGCTCGACCTCGGCGCCTTCCTCTACGCCTGCCGGCGGCTGCCCCTGGAGATCCTCCGCTCCTCGCTGGTGGTGATGGGGCAGTCGAGCGAGGTCTTCGCCCGCCACGGCTACACCTTCGACAGCTGGACGCCGACCGGCGCCCCCGGCCGGCGGCGCCGCTGGTACCACGACGGCGCCTCCACCCTGGCAGTGCTGGTGGCCAGCGCCTCCGACGTCGACGACCTCGTCCCCACGCTGGTGGCCTTCCAGATCGAGTGGAACAAGCTGCACCAGCGGCTGCGGGCGGGCGGCGTCCCCGGCGCCGCCGGGATGCAGCCCTCGGCGGCGGAGTGCGCCGTCGCGCTGGGCGGGCGGGAGGAGGACTGGGCGCAGCTGACCGAGGTCTGGGGCGGCGGCTTCCGCGACCGCCTGGCCCGGGTGGCCGAGCGGCGGCTCTCGCTCCGGGTGCGCATGCTCGGAGGCACCCAGGTGGGCTCGGCGCGGGTGACCCGGCGCTGGTGGGCACCGGTGCTCGCGCTGCTGCGCGAGGAGGGCGTGGCCGACCGCCCCGTCTATTTCGTGAGCAGCAACTCCCACTCGGTGGTCAACCTGGTCAGCGGCGCGGCCGCCCAGCGCCAGGATCAGCTGGTGGCCTTCATCGACCGGGAGGGGCCCGCGGAGATGCGCGACGAGCTGCGCCGCTTCCGCGCCGGCACCGCCGAGGGCGACTGGTCGAACTTCCTCTACTACGCGGCGCGGCTCTACTTCCGCTCCCTCCCCCACGACCACCCCGAGCAGGCGCGCCGCCGCGAGGAGGAGCGGCGGCTGGGCACCTTCCACGTGGTCGGCGACACCGCCCTCGACGTCGCCGCCCAGGTGATCGTGCTCGACCGCCTCGACACCGCGCGCCTCGACCCCCGGCTGCTCCCCGTCGACGCCGCGACGCTGGGCCGCAGCCCCGCGGTGGTGGTCAACATCGACTACCCGCTGGGACAGTCCGCGTACAACATCCTGCGCGAGATCGCCGAGACCGTCGGCGAGCTGCGCGGCGTCTACACCCTGGGCAAGGCGGCGACGCTGAACGCCGACGTCGGCGACGTGATGCTCTCCAGCGTGGTCCACGACGAGCACAGTGGCAACACCTTCTGGCTCGACAACGCGTTCGGCGTCAACGACATCGCGCCCTTCCTGCGCTTCGGCAGCGGCCTCGACAACCAGCGCGCGGTCACCGTCAAGGGCACCTTCCTGCAGAACCGCGGCCACCTCGACTTCTACTACCGCGAGCAGTTCACCGTGGTCGAGATGGAGGCGGGGCCGTACTGCGCGGCGATGTACGAGATCAGCGAGTCGGACCGCTACCCCACCAACGAGCCGGTGAACTTCTCCAAGCTGCCGATCGACTTCGGGGTCATCCACTACGCCTCGGACACGCCCTTCACCCAGGCCCGCACCCTCGGCGCGCGCGGCCTCTCGTACCACGGCATGGACTCGACCTACGCCTCCTCGGTGGCGATCATCCGCCGGGTGCTGCGCCTGGAGGGCGCCCTCGGCGACGGCGAGCCGGCGGTCACCCGGTCGACCCACCGGCTCCCGCAGGACTGATGTCGCTCGTCACCCTCGACGGCGTCGGCGTCGCCTTCGGTGCCACCACCATCTTCAGCGGCCTCGACCTCCGCATCGAGGCGCGCGACCGGCTCGCCGTCGTCGGCGCCAACGGAGCGGGGAAGACGTCGCTGCTGGAGGTGCTCGCCGGCACCGCTCCGCCGTCCGCCGGCCGGGTCGAGCGCGACCGCCGGATGCGCCTGGCCCACCTCACCCAGCAGTCGCCGCCGCCGTCGGCGCCGACGGTGCTCGCCGAGGTGATGGCCTCGCGCCAGGACGTCGCCGCCCTGCAGTCGGAGATGGCGACGCTCGAGCAGCGGCTCTCGGGCGCCGAGGGCGGCGATCTCGAGGCGGCGATGGCCCGCTACGGCGAGGCCCAGCACACCTACGAGGCGCTGGGCGGCTACGACCTGGAGGCGCGCGCCCGGGCGGCGCTGGGCGGCCTCGGCATCGACGGCGAGACCCAGCGCCGCCATCCGCGAGCGCTGAGCGGCGGCCAGGTTCGCCGCCTGGAGATGGCCAAGCTGCTCCTCCAGGACGCCGACCTCATCCTCCTCGACGAGCCCACCAACCACCTCGACCTCGCCGCCATCGAGTGGGTCGAGGAGTTCCTGCGCGGGGTGCCCGCGGCGATCGTCGTCGTCTCCCACGACCGGCGCTTCCTCGACGGGGTCTGCACCGGGGTGCTGGAGATCGCCCACGGCGTCACCGAGGAGTATCCGGGCAACTACTCGGCCTACGTCCGGCTGCGAGTCGAGCGCCGCGCCCGGCGGCGCAAGGAGTGGGAGGAGCAGCAGGGCCACATCGCCCACCAGGAGGAGTTCATCCGCCGCTACAGGGCGGGGCAGCGCGCCCGTGAGGCGCGGGGACGTCAGCTCAGGCTCGACCGCCTCGAACGGGTCGCCCGTCCCGTCGAGGACGAGCGCCCGCGGCTGCGCTTCACCTCCTCGCCGGGGTCGAACGTGCTGCTGCGGGCCACCGACCTGGTGGCGGGACGGCAGGGCCGCGCGATCGCCGCCCTCGACCGCGCCGTGCTCGGCCCCGGCGACCGGGTCGCCATCGTCGGCGCCAACGGCAGCGGCAAGAGCACCCTGCTCCACACCCTCGCCGGCGAGCTCGAGCCGGTGGCGGGCACGGTGACCCGCGGGGCGCGGCTGCGGATGCGCCTGCACCGGCAGGAGGAGGCCCAGCCCGACATCGAGGACACCGGCCGCACCGTGCTCGACGAGCTGCTCGCCGACCACCCCATCGGCGAGGAGCGGGGACGGACGGTGCTCGGCAGCCTGCTCTTCACCGGCGACGAGGTCTTCTCGCCCGTGTCCACCCTGAGCGGCGGTGAGCGCGCCCGCCTGGCGCTCGGCCGGCTCGCGCTCGACCCCACCAACCTGCTGCTCCTCGACGAGCCCACCAACCATCTCGACATCCCCGCCCAGGAGGTGCTCGAGGAGGCGCTCCAGGGCTATCCGGGGGCGGTGGTGCTGGTCAGCCACGACCGCGCCCTCATCGACGCCATCGCCACCCGGGTGTGGTCGGTCGAGGCGGGCGAGGCTGGTGGGCCGGCGGCGGTCCGCGAGGTGCTCGGCGGCTACTCCGACCTGCTCCGCGCCCGCCGCGCCGCGGTGACGGCCGCGGCGGCGGCGCCCGCCCCGCCGCGGCGCTCCCCCACCCCGGTGCCGGCGGGCGGCGGCGAGGACCGGCGCGAGCGGGCTCGCGACCGGGTCCGGGCCGCCGAGGTGCGCCGCCTCGAGGACGACATCGCGGGCGTCGAGACCGAGCTCGCCGAGGTTCGGCGGCGGCTGGGCGACCCGTCCACCTTCGCCGACCCGGCGACCGGCGCCGAGGCCGGCCGCGAGCACGAGCGACTGGTGGGCGCCCTCGCCGAGCTCTACGAGCGCTGGTCCGAGCTGGCCGGCTCCGCCTGATCGAGCGCGGACGCGGGCGCCGGCGAGGGCGCGGGCGGGCGCCCTCGCGTCCCCACCCGGTTGGTGAGGGCCGTCCCGGCGAGGATGAGCGCCAGCGCCAGGACCGCCGCCGGGCGCACCGGCTCGCCCAGGAGGACGGCGCCGTAGACCAGGGCGAAGCCGG
>JAXDLS010000154.1:0-6758 GCA_034666485.1 Chloroflexota bacterium | reverse complement strand
GGGGATGCCTCAGTCTTCCTTCGATGCATCCTCCTGTGCGCGCGACTGGAGATCCGACACCACGGTCGGGTCGGCGAGGGTGGTGGTGTCGCCGAGCTGCCGCTTCTCCGCGACGTCGCGGAGCAGCCGGCGCATGATCTTCCCGCTGCGCGTCTTGGGCAGGTCGGGGGTGAAGGCGACGTACTTGGGCTTGGCGATGGCGCCGATCAGCTTGGCGACGTGGTTGCGGAGCTCGGCGATGAGCTCGGTGGACTCCTCGTTGCCGCTGCGCAGGGTGACGAAGGCGGCGATCGCCTGGCCGGTGTCGGGGTCGTTGCGGCCCACCACCGCCGCCTCGGCGACGGCGGGATGGTCGACCAGGGCCGACTCCACCTCGGTGGTGGAGATGCGGTGCCCGCTGATGTTCATGACGTCGTCGACGCGCCCCATGAACCAGAAGTAGCCGTCCTCGTCGATGCGGGCGCCGTCGCCGGCGAAGTACTTGTCGCCGTACTTGGCCCAGTACGTGGCCTGGTAGCGCTCGTCGTCGCCGTAGATGCCGCGCAGCATGCCCGGCCACGGCTTCTTCACCACGACGTAGCCGCCGCCGCCGAGGGGGACGTCGTTGCCCTCCTCGTCGACCACGCTGGCGTCGATGCCCGGGAAGGGTCGGGTCGCCGAGCCCGGCTTGGTGGTGGTCACCGCGGGGAGCGGCGTGATCATGATGCCGCCGGTCTCGGTCTGCCACCAGGTGTCGACCACCGGGCAGGTGTTGCCACCGATCTTCTCCCGGTACCACACCCAGGCCTCGGGATTGATCGGCTCGCCCACGGTGCCGAGCACGCGCAGCGAGCTGAGGTCGTGCTTCTCCGGGTACTCCGAGCCCCACTTCATGAAGGTGCGGATGGCGGTGGGCGCGCAGTACAGGACGGTGACGCCGTACTTCTCGATGATCGACCACCAGCGGTCCTTGTCGGGGAAGTCGGGGACGCCCTCGTACATCACGCTGGTGCAGCCGTTGGTCAGCGGGCCGTACACGATGTAGCTGTGACCGGTGACCCAGCCGATGTCGGCGGCGCACCAGTACACGGTGTCCGGCTGGATGTCGAAGATCCACTTGTGGGTTGTGGCCACGTGGGTCAGGTAGCCACCGGTGGTGTGCTTGATGCCCTTCGGCTTGGCGGTGGTGCCCGAGGTGTAGAGGAGGAAGAGCAGGTCCTCCGCCTCCATGTGCTCGGGCTCGCACTCCTCCGACTCGCCGTCGACGAGCTCGTGCCACCAGTGGTCGCGACCCTCGACCCAGCCCACCTCGCCGCCGGTGCGGCGCACCACCACGCAGCTCTTGACCGACGGCGCCTCGGAGAGTGCATCGTCGGTGTTGGCCTTGAGCGGCACCGTCTTGCCGCGCCGCCAGCCCTCGTCCGCGGTGATCACCAGGTTGGCCTGGGCGTCGTTGCAGCGGTCCCGCAGCGCGTCGGCGCTGAAGCCTCCGAAGACCACGGAGTGGGCCGCGCCGATGCGCGCGCAGGCGAGCATCGCGACCGGCAGCTCGGGGATCATCGGGAGGTAGATGCCCACCCGGTCGCCACGCTTGACGCCCAGGTTCCTCAGCGCGTTGGCGAAGCGGCAGACGTCCTTGAGCAGCTGCGCGTAGGTGATGGTCAGGGTGTCGCCCGGCTCGCCCTCCCAGTGGTAGGCCACCTGGTCGCCCCGGCCCGCCTCGACGTGGCGATCGAGGCAGTTGTAGCTCACGTTGAGCTCGCCGCCGACGAACCACCGGGCGAAGGGGAGGTCCCATTCCAGGGTGGTGTCGAAGTCCTTGAACCAGGAGACGTGCTCCCTCGCCATCCGGGCCCAGAACGCCTCGGGGTCGGCGGCGGCCTCGGCGTAGATGCTGTCGTCCTTGACGTTGGCCCTGTCGGAGAAGTCGTCGGGAGGCGGATAGCTCCGGCGCTCCTGCAGAAGTGCCTCGATCGTCCGCGCGTCCACGCTCACAACCTCATTCCTCCACACTCGTCCGGCCCGAATCCCTGGGGGTGCACCCATTCGGCCAGAGGCGCACCCTACGCACCAGGGCACGAGCTCCGAAACCGGCGGACGGTGAGCGGTCGCCGGGGGCCGACGAGCGGCGGCGGGCCCCGGCTGCTTGCGCCCGGCCCGCCGGGTCACGATGATCGGGCCATGGGGGTCCTCGCAGGTCTGCTCGTCCAGGTCCTGCTCACCGCGGTGGCGGCGGTCGCCGTCTACCTGCTGGTGAGCCGCCAGCGGCGCAGCTTCGGGACCGCCGAGGACCGGGCCACCCTGCGCACCCTGGCCCTGGCCACGTCGACGATGGGGGCGCTCCGCCGCGGCCTCACCGTCCGGAGCGCCGCCGAGGTGCTGCCCGAGGTCGCCGAGCAGGCGGGGGCGGCGGTGTCCATCTACGACACCGGGGGTCTGCTCGGCTTCGAGCCCGGGCCCCCGGGGGCGGCCGACGGGCACCGCGTCCACCTCGAGACGGACGCCCCCGCGGTGCTGGAGGCGCTGGCCACCGGCCGGCTGCGCCTCCTCCCCCTCCACGACGAGGCCGCCGGCGGCTGCGGGCTCCGGGCCGCCGCGGTGGCGCCGCTCCTGGTCAACGACCGCCCCGTCGCCGCCCTGGTCTCGTACCACCCCCAGACCCCGGGACCGACGGCGCTGCGCATCACCTCCGACCTCGCCGAGCTGCTCGCCACCCAGCTGCGCCTGCAGCAGGCCGACCAGCAGCGGGTCGCCCTGGTGCGCTCCGAGCTGCGCGCCCTGCGCGCCCAGATCTCGCCGCACTTCATCTACAACACCCTGACCACGATCGGGTCCTTCATCCGCACCGACCCGGACCGCGCCCGCGAGCTGCTCACCCTCTTCGCGGACTTCACCCGCAAGGCGTTCCGCGGCCCCCAGGACGAGTTCGCGTCGCTCGCCGACGAGCTCGTCTACGTCCACCAGTACCTGCTCTTCGAGCAGGCGCGCTTCGGCGAGCGGCTGACGGTGCGCTACAAGGTCGAGCCCGAGGTGCTCAACGCCATCGTCCCCACCCTGGTGGTGCAGCCGCTGGTGGAGAACGCGGTGAAGCACGGCATGGAGTCGAGCACCGGTCGGGGCACCGTCAGCATCATCGCCGAGGATCACGACGACGAGTGCTGGATCGTGATCCGCGACAACGGCCGGGGCTTCGATGCCACCGGCCTGGTGGGCGGCGAGGGCGGCGGCGCGCTGGCCAACATCGACCGGCGGCTGCGCGAGACCTTCGGCCCCACCCACGGGCTGAGCATCGACTCGGCGCCGGGCACCGGCACCACCGTGCGGATGCGCATCCCCAAGTACCGCCCCGGGGTGCGGATCTCGTGACCGCCGGCGCCGGGCTGAGGGTGCTCGTGGTCGACGACGAGCGGCCGGCGCGCGACGAGCTCGCCTTCCAGCTGGGCACCCTCGACGACGTCGCCGAGGTGCTCGGCGCTGCCGAGGCCACCGAGTGCCTGCGCCTGCTGGAGAGCGCTGACGTCGACGCCGTCTTCCTCGACGTCCGCATGCCCGGCCTCGACGGCCTGGAGCTGGGGCGGATCGTGCGCCTGCTCGCCCGGCCGCCGATGCTGGTCTTCGTCACCGCCTTCGACGGCTACGCGGTCGAGGCCTTCGGGCTGGCCGCCGTCGACTACCTGCTCAAGCCGGTGCGCCCGGAGCGGCTGCGGGCCACGGTGAAGCGGCTGGTCGAGACCCGGCGCGGCCTGGAGGGCGCCGCCGGCGCGTCCGGGCACCCCGACGACGAGGACGCCATGGGCGATCGCCTGCCGGTGCTCGCGCGGGGCCGCATCGTGCTCGTCAACGTCGCCGACATCCGCGTCGCCCTGGTCTCCGGCGAGCGGGTCATCGTGCACACCCACGAGGGACGCTTCCAGGCCCGTCACACCCTGGCGGAGCTGGAGCACCGCGTCCACGGCCGGGGCTTCCTGCGGGTGCACCGCGCCTACCTGGTCAACCTCCGGCACGTTCTCACCATCGAGACCTTCTTCAACGGCACCTACCTGCTGAAGCTGCGCAACGTGCCCGGCCTCACCGTGCCCGTCTCACGCCGCCACGCCAGCGACCTGCGTGCGGCGGTCCGTCTCTGAGCCGGGTGGCGCCGCACCGCCGCGATCCCGACCGCGCCGGCAGGCGGCTGCGCGACCTGCTCGAGCAGACCCAGGTCGGCGCCGTCTTCCTGGGCGCGCTGATGCGGCGCCAGCTCCGCCTCAGCCTCGCCGTCACCACCGCGTTCCTCCTCGGCCTCGGCATCCAGCCGGTGCTGCCGGTGATCTGGCCCGGGTACGGTGACGCCACCGTGCTCGGCCTCCCCCTTCCGTGGCTGGTGCTGGGGGTGCTCACCTACCCCCTGCTGGTGGTGCTGGGACTGCTCTACGTGCGCCGCGCCGAGGGCATCGACGACGACTTCACCGACCTGCTGGAGTGATCGTCTCCGCCGGCGCCGTGGTGGGGCTCCTGCTGATGGCCACGCTCACCGTGGCGGTCGGCGCCTACGCGCGCCGCTACGCGCGCACCACCTCCGACTTCCTGGTGGCGGCACGGGCGGTGCCGCCCCGGCTCAACGCCGCGGCGATCAGCGGCGAGTACCTGAGCGCCGCCTCCTTCCTCGGCGTCGCCGGGCTGGTGATGCAGTTCGGCTACGACGTGCTCTGGTACCCGGTGGGATACGCCGCCGGCTACCTGGTGCTGCTGGTGTTCATCGCCGGTCCGCTGCGCCGGTTCGGCGCCTACACCATCCCCGACTTCGCCGAGGGCCGCTTCCGCAGCCCCCGCTTCCGCCGGCTCGCGGTCGGCCTGGTGATCCTCATCGGCCTCTTCTACACGCTCCCCCAGATGAAGGCGGCGGGGATCACCGTCTCGACCGCCGCGGGCGTGCCCTACGCCGCCGGGGTGGCGATCGTCACGGTGGTGGTGGTGAGCATCGTCGTCGCCGGGGGGATGCGCGGGATCACCCTGGTGCAGGCGATGCAGTTCGCGGTCAAGCTCTTCGCGATCAGCGTCCCGGTGTTTGCGCTGCTGATCCACTATGGCAGCCCGACGCGGCTGGTCGGGGCGGCGGGGGCGGAGCCGGTGCCCCGGCTCAGCGCCGCCACCTCCTTCCGCGTCGGCGCCGGCGACCTCTGGTCGCTGAGCCGGCCGCTGACCCTCACCGTGGAGGGCCACGCCACCGCCACCCTGCTCCCCCCCGGCGAGCGCGGCGGCACCGCGCGCACCACCTATGTCGGGGTCCCGCTGGCCCCCGCCTCGCAGCCCGTCGAGCCCCCCCGCCCGGTGATCCTGGCCGGACGCAGCACCGTCCCCGCCGGCCGGGTGCGCTGGGAGCAGGACGCCCGGGTGACCCTCGCCGCCGGCGCCCCGGTCCCCTTCGGGAGCGACACCCCGCCGAGCAGCGGCAGCGCCTGGCTGCACCCCTTCGGACCGCTCGCCGGAGGCAGCGGCCATCCCCTGCTCTTCACCTACTCGCTGATCATCGGCATCGTCTTCGGGACCATGGGACTGCCCCACATCCTGGTGCGCTTCTACACCAATCCCGACGCCCGGGCGGCGCGGCGCACCGCCTGGTACGTGCTCGTGCTGGTCAGCCTCTTCTACCTCTGGCCGCCCCTCTACGGGGTGATCGGCCGCGTCCACGCCGCCCAGCTCTACACCACCAACCTCACCGACGCGGTGGTGCTCATCCTGCCCCGCCAGCTCGGCCCCCCGTGGCTCGGCGAGACCCTCGCCGCGGTGGTGGCCGCGGGCGCCTTCGCCGCCTTCTCCTCGACGCTGAGCGGCCTGCTGGTCTCGCTCGCCGGCGCCCTGGGCCACGACATCTACGGGCGCTGGCTGCGCCCGGAGGCGAGCGCGCGGGCGCGCAGCCGCGCCTTCCAGCTCGGAGCCCTGGCGGCGGGGACGGTGGCCGCGGTGCTGGGGCTCTCGGTCGAGCACTTCGACATCAGCATCCTGGTCGGCTGGGCCTTCGCCATCGCCGCCAGCTCCTTCTTCCCCCTGCTGGTGCTGGGGATCTGGTGGCGCCGGCTGACCCTGCTGGGCGCGGCGACGGGGGCGACGGTGGGCGGTCTCGCCGCCACCGCCGGGATCGTGACCACCATGCTCGCCTTCGCGAACGCACCGCTGGCACGGCTGCTCGACGCCCACTCGGCGCTGGCGGTGGTGCTCGCCCAGCCCGCGATCCTCACCATCCCGCTGGCGTTCGCGGTGATGGTGGGGCTGTCGCTGCTCGACGGCCGGGTGCCGCCCGAGGTGGGGTCGACCATGCTCCAGCTCCACGCCCCCGACCGCCTCGGCCTGCGCCGCGACTACGTGCCCGACTAGTGGTGCACACGTGAGCGAGGCCCAGCGCTTCCTCCTCCTCCTCGTCGGGCTGAGCGCGACGGCGGTGCTGCTGCGCGCGGTCTCCCGCCGGGCCCGGATGCCCTACGCGGTGGTGCTCGCCGCCGGGGGGATCGCGGTCGGACTGATCCCCGGGGTGCCGCAGCAGGTGGTGAGCCCGGACCTCATCCTGCTGGCCTTCGTCCCCGGGCTCGTCTTCCAGGCCAGCCTCACGGTCGACCTCTCCGCCCTGCGTCAGATGCTCCTTCCGGTGGCGCTGCTCGCCACCGCCGGGGTCGCCGTCACCGTCGTGGTCATCGGCGTGCTGGCCCACGCACTCCTGGGGCTGCGCCTCGCCGACGGCATGCTGCTCGGCGCCGTCCTCGCCCCGACCGACCCCATCGCCATGGTGTCCGTGCTGCGCCGCC
>JAXDLS010000153.1:0-6648 GCA_034666485.1 Chloroflexota bacterium | reverse complement strand
TCAGTCCTGCGGCTCGAAGCTCGGCGAGCAGAAGCCACCCCTCGTCGGCCTCGTCCTCGACCGCGACGACCGTGAACGCCGGACGCGCGGACACCAGGACTCGCGTCACCAGTGAGCTGTTGCTGATCGTCGCCACCCGCTGGTAGGCACGGAGCCGTCTCGATGTCTCATCCACCACCCGCTGCCGCGCCGCGTCGGCGCGTCGCAGCACCGCGCGCGCGTCGCCATCGCGGAGCAGCTCGTCGACGGCGGCGGCGATCGCCGGCATGGCCGGCCGCTGCGTCCTGATCAGCTCGGCCAGGCGGCGTCTGTCCTCGCCGCGGGCGGCCGCCAGCACGTCCAGGGCCCGGCGCGCCAGGTATCCGGCGCCATGACGACGGTCGGCGACGAGCTCATCCGCGCGGTCGTCGAGCGACATCACCGCTCCCGCCTACGCTGCCACCGACGTCGCAGCACGGACGGGGCGCCCGTCCGTCCGGCCAGCGGTGCGTTCCCCGAATTGTCGTTGACCTGGCGCCAGCGCGCCGAGAGCCGGGAACCTGGGACCAGCCCTGAGCCTCCCTCGATCCGGGTCCCGGCGGCAGTCCTGCCGCCGCCTCCCGCGAGCACGGCGAAGTTCGCAGGAGCGAGAATCGGTCCATGTTCGACCAGTTCCGGCGCCCGCTCCGGGACCTCCGGGTGTCGGTGACCGACCGCTGCAACTTCCGGTGCACCTACTGCATGCCGAAGGGGGTGTACGGGCGCGACTTCCGCTTCCTTCCCCGGCCCGAGCTGCTCAGTTTTGAGGAGATCACCCGGCTGGTGCGGGTGTTCGTGGAGTCGGGCGTGCGCAAGGTGCGCCTCACCGGTGGCGAGCCGCTGCTGCGCCGCGACCTGCCCACCCTGGTGGGCCAGATCGCCGCCATCGAGGGGGTGGAGGACCTCGCCCTCACCACCAACGGGGTGCTGCTCGCCCGCCATGCCCGGGCGCTCCGGGACGCCGGGCTGGGCCGGGTCACGGTCAGCCTCGACTCCGTCGACGACGCCGTCTTCCGGACGATGAACGACCGGGACGTGCCCGTGGCCCGGGTGGTGGAGGGTATCGACGCCGCCGTCGAGGCGGGGCTGGCGCCGCCGAAGCTGAACGCCGTGATCCGCCGCGGGGTCAACGACGCCGGGGTGCTCGACCTCGCCCGCTTCGCGCGCGAGCGCGGCTGCGTGCTCCGCTTCATCGAGTTCATGGACGTGGGCACCACCAACGGCTGGCGGCTCGAGGAGGTGGTGCCCGCCGCCGAGCTGGTCGCCAGGGTCGACGCCGAGATGCCGCTCGAGGCCGCTGCCCCGAGCTACCGCGGCGAGGTGGCGGGCCGCTATCGCTACCGGGACGGCGGGGGCGAGCTGGGGATCATCTCCTCGGTCACCGAGCCCTTCTGCACCGACTGCACCCGCGCCCGGCTCAGCGCCGACGGCCGTCTCTACACCTGCCTCTTCGCCACCGAGGGCCACGACCTGCGCGGCCCGCTCCGCGCCGGCGCCTCCGACGCCCAGCTCGGCGACCTGGTGGCAGGGGCCTGGGGGCGGCGGCGCGACCGCTACTCCGAGGCCCGCTCCGAGCTCACCGCCGGGGTGCGCCGCATCGAGATGTCCTACATCGGCGGCTGACCGCGGAGGGCCACGGGGTAGAGTCGCCGCCCATGGCCTACCGGGTGAACGACCGCCTCGTCGCCGACACGGCCGCGCGGCTGCGCGACGGCAGCCTGCGCTTCGGCCCCCGCCACCTCTACTACGCGGTGTGCGCGGTGCTCGAGCGCCCCGAGGTCGCCCCCGGGGCCGGGCAGATCGCGCTGGGGATCGTGCTGATGGCCGCGACCCTGGTGATCGGCATCCTCGCCGCCTCCTTCTTCATCTGGCCGCTGATCCCGGTCGGCATGGCGGTCACCGGGTTCGGCCTCCGCGCTCGCCGCAGGGCCCGCTCCCAGCCCACCACCCGGGCGCTGGCCCTCGGCTACGACGATTTCGTCAGCGAGGTGGTCGAGCCACGCCGCGGCACCGCGCTGCTGGACGGCATGGTCGAGCCGGCCGAGGGCGGCCCCCCCGCCGCGGCCCCCGCCGGCGGCGTGCTGGTGGTCTGCGATCGCGCCGAGACCGCCGCGGTGCTCGCCGCCAACGGCTCCGCGGCCGGGCTGGTCGCCGAGGTGCTCGCCGAGGAGGCCGCGGCCGGGGCGGTGGGCGGCCGGCGTGTGCTCAGCGTCCACGACGCCGATCCGCGCGGCTGCGCCATGCCGCTGCGGCTGCGCGCCGCGGGCGCCGCCGGGGTGGTCGACCTGGGGCTGCGGCCGGCGCACATCCGCGGCCGCCGCATCCCCGTGATCGAGGGCGCCCCGGCGCTGATCGGCGCCGACCTCGCCGCCCTGCTCACCGCCGAGGAGATCGTCTGGCTGGCCGACGGCCGCCGCGTCGAGCTCGCCGTGCTGCCGCCCCGCGAGCTGCTCCAGGCGGTCGCCGGCGCCCTCGCCGAGGGCGCGCCGGAGCGGGAGCTCACCGGGGTGGAGGGCATCCGGCTGAGCCGGGTGTCGCCGCTCGCCGTGGCGGCCGCGGCGGCCTAGCCGAGATCCTTCTGCTCGGCGGTCTTCGCCCCCACCAGGACGGCCATGTTGCCCCGGGGGTGGCGGTTCTCGTACATCAGCTGGTGGGCCTTGCCGACCTCGTCGAAGCCGAGGGTCAGGGAGAGGCAGGGGTCGACCTTCCCCTCCCAGACCAGCCGGTTGAGCGCCGCCGCCTGCTCATCGTTGGAGAAGTGCGACCCCTGGAGGCGCTTCTGCCGCATCCACAGGTAGCGGAGGTCGACGGTGGCCTCGTAGCCGGTGGTGCCGGCGCAGATCACCACCATGCCCGCGTTGTCGCAGACGAAGATCGAGGTGGGGATGGTGCTCTCGCCGGGGTGCTCGAAGACGATGCGGGGGTTGCGGCGCTCGCCGATCACGTCCCAGATCGCCTTGCCGAAGGCCCGTGCCCCGCCCAGCCACTCGGCGTAGGCGGCGTCGTCGCGCCAGTCGGGCATCGGCCCCCAGTGGTCGAAGTCGCCGCGGTCGATGTAGCCGGCGGCGCCGAGCTCCTTGACCCAGTCGCCGCGGTGGTGCTTCGAGGTGACCGCGACGGGGATGCCGCCCATCGCCTTGGCGATCTGCACCGCCTGGCAGCCGAGCCCGCCCGAGGCGCCCCAGACCAGCACCACGTCGCCCTCGCGGACGGTGTGCGGCGACCAGCCGGCGAGCATGCGGTAGGCGGTCGCGCCCACCAGCATGTAGGCGGCCGCCGGCGCCCAGGCGAGGTGCGGCGGCTTGGGAAGGACCTGGTGGGACTGGACCCGGGTGAACTGGGCGAACGAGCCCCAGTTGGTCTCGTAGCCCCAGATGCGGTTGCTGGGGGCGGTGATGGGGTCGCCGCCCGCCTTGATCCAGGGGTCCTGGAGGTCCCAGACGCCGCAGTGGATGACCACCTCGTCGCCCACCTTGACGTTCTCGACCCCCTCGCCGACCTCCCAGACGATGCCGGATGCGTCGCTGCCGCCGATGTGGAAGGGCTCCGGTTCTCCGGCGCGATTGCGTGCCTTGATCACGTCGACGGGCCGGCCCAGGGCCGCCCAGACGTTGTTGTAGTTCACCCCCGCCGCCATCACGTAGACCAGGACCTCCCCCTTCCGGGCGCGGGGGGTGGCGACCTCCTCGCACTGGAAGGCCTGCGCGGGCTCGCCGAAGCGCTCAGGGCGGATGGCCTGCGCGAGCATGCGCTCGGGGACGACGCCGAGCTCCGGCATCTCGCCGAGTGGGGTGATCTCCACCGACCTGTTCAGCGCCAAGGGGTGATCCTCCAGACTCGGACCGGTCCGTCGCGGCTCCGCTTGGTAGTCCGCGCGCTCGGTAGGTGCACAATACACGGGGCGCCCATCTGGGCGGGCGTTAACGGGCGTTTGCCACGATCGACAGGTTGCTCAGGTCCCCTCGGCCGCCTCCGCGGGGGGCTCGGCTGCCGCCGCCGTGTCCGCACGGTAGCGGTGGAGGGCGGGGAAGGCGGCCGCCACCAGCCCGGCGCCGAGCACGCAGAGCAGGCCGCCGGAGATCACCGAGACCCGCGGGCCCCAGGCGGCGGCCACCGCCCCGGCCTCGACGTCGCCGGTGTAGGGGCCGCCCATCACCACCATCGAGTAGGTCGCCGACATCCGCCCCCGGAGGTGGTTGGGGGTGAGGGTCTGGAGCATGGTCGAGCGGCACACCGCGCTCACGCTGTCGGCGCCGCCGGCGAGGGCGAGCAGCGCCAGGGCCGCCGGCAGCGAGCCCACCAGCCCGAAGCCGGCGATCGCCACGCCCCAGACCGCGACCGCGCCGATCACCACCCGGCCGAGCCGCCTCACCCGTCCCAGCCAGCCGGTGACCAGGATGGCGGCGACCGCGCCCACCCCGGGGGCGGCATAGAGGAGGCCGAGACCGGACGGGCCGGTGTGGAAGGAGGAGGCGGCGAGCGCCGGGAAGAGCGCCCGGGGCATCCCGAAGATCATCGCGTCGAGGTCGATGGCGAAGCCGGCGAGGATCACCGGCTGCCGCCGGGCGAAGCTCAGCCCGCTGCGGATGGCCCGCAGCGGGGGCTCGCGGTGCTCGGGCCCCGGAGGCTGGGGGCCGATCAGCGCCACCGCGGTGATCGCGGCCCCGAAGCTGAGCACGTCGGCGAGGTAGGCGGCTCCGAGGCCCCAGTGCCCGATGATCAGCCCGCCCACCGCCGGCCCGACGATCAGCGCCGCCTGGAAGAGGCCGAACATCAGCGCGACCGCGGCGGCCAGCTGCTCCCGGGGCACGAGGTTCGGCACCGTGGCCGAGCGCGCCGGCTGGTCCACCGCGCTCAGCCCAGCGGCGACCCCGCTGACCGCGTAGAGCGCGGCCAGCGGCGGGTGGCCGTGGACCGCCCCGGCCACGTAGACGAGCGAGCAGACCGCCAGCAGCGCGTTGGACACCAGCAGCAGCCGGCGGCGGTCGACGGCGTCGGCGACGGCGCCGCCGATCAGCGAGCAGAGGATCAGCGGCACCACCTGCACCAGCCCCAGCAGCCCGACGGCGAGGGTCGAGCCGGTGAGCTGGTAGACCTGGTAGGGCACCGCCACGGCGGTGATCTGCCGGCCCATGGTGGACACCAGCTGCCCGGACCAGAGCAGCCGGAAGTCGCGGGAGACGCGCAGCGGGGTGAGGTCGACGGCGAGGCCCCGGAGCCGCGACGCCCCCCTCCGCCGCCCGGTTGGGGCGTTCACGACGACCACGGTAGCGTGACCGGTATCCTCAGCCGGCCCATGCCGAGCACCGCCGCACCGCTGCGCGCCGCCGCCGAGCGGCTCCTCGACGCCCGTGAGCCCGTGGACCGGTCGCTCGCCGAGGAGCTCGCCGCCCTCGGTGACGACGACCTCCCCGACCTGATCGCCCTCGCCCACCGCGTCCGACTCGCCTGGATGGGCCCGGCGGTCGAGGTGGAGTCGATCATCAGCGCCAAGACCGGCGGCTGCCCCGAGGACTGCACCTTCTGCTCCCAGTCGGCGCGGTACACCACCGAGGTGGCCCGCGAGCCGATGCTGCCCACCGACCGGCTGGTCGACCTCGCCCGCCGCACCCGCGAGCTCGGCGGCACCGAGTTCTGCATCGTGGTGGCGGTGCGCGGCCCCGACGAGCGGATGATGCGCTCGGTGATCGACGCCGCCCGCGCGATCGCCGCCGAGGTGGACATCGAGGTGGCCGCCTCGCTGGGCATCCTCAGGCCCGGGCAGGCCGAGCGCCTCGCCGGGGCGGGGATCCACCGCTACAACCACAACCTCGAGGCGGGCCCGCACTTCTTCCCGCAGATCTGCACCACCCACACCTTCGCGGACCGGCTGCGCACCTGCCGGGCGGTCGTGGACGCGGGGATGGAGCTCTGCAGCGGCGGCATCTTCGGCATGGGCGAGACCTGGGCGGACCGGCTCGACCTCGCCTTCGTCCTCCAGGAGCTGGGCGCCCGGGAGATCCCCTGCAACTTCCTCGACCCCCGCGCCGGCACGCCGCTGGGCGGGGCCGAGCTGCTCCGTCCCCTCGACGCGCTCCGCTGCGTGGCCGTGTACCGGTGCGTGAACCCCTCCGCGGTGCTGCGCTACGCGGGGGGGCGCGAGGTGGTGCTCCGCGACCTGCAGGCGTACGGGATGCTCGCCGGCGCCAACGGCCTGATCGTGGGGAACTACCTGACCACGCTCGGCCGGAGCGCGGAGGCCGACCTGGCGATGCTCGCCGACCTGGGGATGCCGGTGGCCACCGCGCCGCTGACCGGCACCCGGGGCCGGCGCGAGGTCGCGGGGACGCCGGGAGCATGAGGGCATCCCTGGCGGGCAGGGTCGCGCTGGTCGCCGGGGCGACCCGCGGAGCGGGACGGGGGATCGCGGTGCAGCTGGGCGCGGCCGGAGCGACCGTCTACGTCACCGGGCGAACCAGCGGGTCCACCCGATCGGAGATGGACCGGCCGGAGACGATCGAGGAGACCGCGGCTCTCGTGGACGAGGCCGGCGGCCGGGGGATCGCGGTCCAGGTGGACCACCTCGTACCCGACGAGGTGCGGGCGCTGGTGGCTCGTGTCGAAGGCGAACAGGGCGGCCTGCACGTTCTC
>JAXDLS010000152.1:0-3902 GCA_034666485.1 Chloroflexota bacterium | reverse complement strand
GCTGCGCATGCGTCGCCAGGTGGACCAGCCATCGGCGCAGGGCAGACGGCCTCCACGCAGCAGGTTGTTGAGCAGATCCAGAGTCCTGACCACACGCACTGCCTCGGCGCGAGCGAGGCTTGCACCGTCGAAATCGTCAATGACGGCGATTCCCCCGCAGCGCCGGGCCGCCAGGATCGTCGCGGCCTCGCCCACGTGCTGCGTCGGCGAGTCGCCCTCGCGCCGCAGCCGTTCGCGCAGGGTATCGATCATGTGCTGGCTCTCGTCGTCACTCAGGTCGATGGGTGCTGCCGGCCAGAGAGCGATCGTCACTTTCTCGAGGAACGTCTGATGTCGACGAATCTTCCGAGCGATCTCATCAACCACTGCGTCGGTGCGATGCATACGGCTTCCGAACCCACTCCACAAGGCACTCCACGCGGGCTCGTCCGCGAAGGCGAAGGTCTCCAGTGGCCCCGTGTCGAAGATGAGGGAGTCCTTCCCCGGACCGACCGGCACGGTCAGGTGAGCAGGATATCGACGTCGGGTTCGTACGGTGGTGGCCCGACGCCATCCTTGGCCAAGCGCTCCCTGAGAGCTTCGGCATCCGCCACCCCGAAAAGGTCCGCGACGGGACCGATTCCGATCAACCCCTCACAATACGCGCGCAGGCATCGAGCCTCCTGTCGACCGGGAGCGCGGCGCTCACCGAGGCAGGTCCTGTATGCCCTGGTCCATTCCGAACGGAAACCGTTCACGTACGAAAGACGCCCGGGCCCGGCCGCGATCAGCGTCTGTCTCCGATGTTCGTCAATGATCTGGAAATCGCGAAGCTGAATGAGGAGGGCGTGGAAGCTGATGCCGTACGTGTACATGAGCGCCAACACGTCGCGGTCTGCTGGCTCCTTGGCGATGCGGCGCTCGACGGCTGCGCGTGGCAGCAGGAGATGCCGCGCGAAGGAGCTCGCACGGGTCTCCTCCGAGGTCCCATCTTCGTCCAGGTCGCACTCTGCACGGACCTCCTCGGGGTCACCGCAGAGCACATGGCACAACTCGTGAGCCAAGGTGAATCGCTGCCGTCCGAGGGGAAACGACGAATTCGCCATGGCGAGCGCGGTACCACCCACGACGACACACAACCCGGCAACCTCATCCGGCATCGGCTCGAGTACGACGTCCACCCCAAGATGGCCCTCCAACCACTCGGGAAGGTCAGGGATGGGCTCTGCACCAAGCTCGAGAGTGTTGCGTAGGTTTTCGGCCAACACTCGACCTTGGACCGATGCTGTGCCCGTCGTCGGGATCGGCACGTCGGGAAGCGCTGGCCGCGGCGGTCCAGTGAACTCCAGGTGGTCCATAAGAGCCTCGAGCTCGAACAGGCGTCGGGCCCGGGCCCGAGCCGCCTCCAGGTGCTCAGGGACAACGGCGGTGTCGACGCGGTGGGCAACGGCCATGGCTGCCGGCGGGCTCTGTCGGCCGAGCAGTTCGCGGACGGTCGATCCAAGCGCCTCCGCGATCTCCGCCAACTCGAACGCGCTCACGTTCCGCTCGCCGTTCTCCAAGCGAGAGATCGCGCTCCGGTCCCGGCCGATCCGCGCGGCCAGGACGTCCTGCCCCATCTGGCGGGCGATGCGGAGGCGGGCGATGCGCTGCCCGGTCGTTCCACTGGTCATGCGGCAACTATACCAGACGCGTGCGAATTTCGCACATGACGTATGTGATCGCTGCACGGAGGGGCTGGGAGCCAGGGCGCCGCCCTCGGGGTGCTTCTGCTCAGCGGCCAGTACTCGCGGCTGACCTCGCTGCTGGCGTCGCTCTCCGTACCCCACGGCGGCTGACGGTCACGGCGGCCGAGGCCACCAGGCTCCTCGCCGGCCGCCAGGTGCGAAGATCTCCGTTTTGGCCGATCACCCGGCGGAGGTGCACCTGCATGGCGGAGGATCGATTCGGGGCGCGCGCCGCTCTCGGCGGCGTGGACGGGGTGGAGATGTACCGGCTCGACCGGCTCGCCGCCCTGGGCGTCGGCGACCCGTCCGGCCTCCCGGTCACGGTCAAGATCCTCCTGGAGAACCTGCTGCGCCACAGCGGCGAGCGCCACGTCGTCGAGGGCGACGTCGAGGCGCTGGCCCGCTGGGCCCCGGGCGCCGGCGGGGACGAGCGCGAGCGCGCCTTCACCCCCGCGCGGGTGCTGCTGCAGGACTTCACCGGCGTGCCCGCCGTCGTCGACCTGGCGGCGATGCGCTCGGCGATGACCCGGGCGGGCGGCGACCCCTCCCTGGTCGACCCCCTCGTGCCCGTGGACCTGGTGGTCGACCACTCCGTCCAGGTCGACGCCTTCGGCTCGGCGCAGGCGTACGGCGCCAACATCGAGCGCGAGTACGAGCGCAACCGCGAGCGCTACGAGCTGCTGCGCTGGGCCCAGCAGGCCTTCAACGGCTTCCGGGTGGTGCCTCCCGGCATGGGCATCGTCCACCAGGTCAACCTCGAGTACCTGGCCTCGGTGGTGGCGCTGCGCGCGCAGGGGGACGGCCGTCTCGCCTTCCCCGACACCCTGGTGGGCACCGACTCCCACACCCCCATGGTCAACGGCATCGGCGTGCTCGGCTGGGGGGTGGGGGGCATCGAGGCCGAGGCCTGCCTGCTCGGCCAGCCCCTCTTCCTGCTCACCCCGGTGGTGGTGGGCGTCCGCTTCCACAACGCCCTGCCGCCCGGGGTCACCGCCACCGACCTGGTGCTCACCCTCACCGAGCTGCTCCGCAACCACGGAGTTGTGGGCAAGTTCGTCGAATTCTGCGGCAGCGGGCTGTCGGCGCTGACCGCCGCCGACCGGGCCACGATGTCGAACATGTCGCCGGAGTTCGGCGCCACCGCATCGCTCTTCCCGGTGGACGCGCAGACCCTGCGCTACCTGAGGGAGAGCGGCCGCGACCCCGGGCATGTCGACCTGGTCGAGCGCTACTGCCGCGAGCAGGGCATGTACCGCACCGACGAGGACGAGCCGCCGCGCTTCAGCGAGATGGTCGAGCTCGACCTCGCCGGCGTCGAGCCGAGCCTCGCGGGGCCCAGCCGCCCCCAGGACCGGGTCCCCCTGAGCCGGGTGTGGCAGTCGTTCTGCGCCAAGTTCGGCACGGCCCCCGGCGGCCCCGCCGACGGCACCGTCGCCGAGGAGCTCAGCACCCTCGAGAGCGAGGGGGGCAGCCCCCATCCCGCCGACGTGGTCAGGGGACGCCGCCGCGGCGACGGCATCAAGGCGCTCACCGACGGCTCGGTGGTGATCGCCGCCATCACCTCGTGCACCAACACCTCCAACCCCTCGGTGATGATCGGCGCCGGGCTGCTGGCGCAGCGCGCCGTCGCCCGCGGCCTGCGCCTGCCCGACCACGTCAAGACCAGCCTCGCCCCGGGCTCGCGGGTGGTCACCGACTACCTGGAGCGCGCCGGGCTGCTCGAGCCGCTGAACGCGCTGCGCTTCAACCTGGTCGGCTACGGCTGCACCACCTGCATCGGCAACAGCGGACCGCTGCCCGAGACGGTCGCGGAGAGGGTCGAGGACCACGACCTCGCGGTGGTCGCGGTGCTCTCCGGCAACCGCAACTTCGAGGGGCGCATCCATCCGCAGGTCAAGGCGTCGTACCTCGCCTCGCCGCCGCTGGTGGTCGCCTTCGCGCTCGCCGGCACCGTGAACGTCGATCTCACCACCGAGCCGCTCGGCTACGACCGCGACGGCGTCCCGGTGATGCTCCACGAGATCTGGCCCAGCGCGGAGGACGTCGCCGCGGTGATGCGCGAGGTGCTCGGCAGCGAGATGTTCGACCGCGAGTACTCGCGCATCTTCGACGGCGACGATCACTGGCGGCTGCTCCCCGCGCCCACCGGCTCGATGTTCGACTGGCAGCCCGACTCGACCTACGTCCAGGAGCCGC
>JAXDLS010000151.1:0-2654 GCA_034666485.1 Chloroflexota bacterium | reverse complement strand
TTGCGCGGCCAGGCGAAGCCCCAGCCCCGGTGGGTGGGGCCGGAGGGGTCGCGGGCGGCGGCGAGGTTGCGGCCCCCGGCGGGCATCACCCCGCAGTAGATCCAGGCGCCGCAGGCGGTGGAGCCGTCGTCACGGAGCTCGCCGAAGTCGGTGAGCTGGGCGCCGCGGGCGCCGCCGTCGCCGACCTGCCAGCCGTTGATCTCGGCGAGCACCCGCTCGACGTCGGGCTCGTCGGCGATCCGGAACCGCGTCGGCGAGTGCGCGGCGTAGTCCCAGGTGAGCGCCTGGAGGGGCCGGTCGCGCTCCAGCGTCGAGTCCGCGTAGAGCTCCTTGAGCCTGCGGCCGAGGTGGTACATGAACCAGCTCTCGCTGCGCGCGTCGCCGGGCGGGTCGACCGCCTTCTCGTGCCACTGCAGCAGCCGCATGGTGTTGGTGAAGGTGCCGTCCTTCTCCGCCGACGCCGCCGCCGGCATCAGGATCACCTCGGTGCCGATCGTGGTCGGGTCGGCGCCGGGCGCCTTCGACCAGAAGCTCGCCGTCTCGGTCTCGAAGAGGTCGCGCACCACCATCCAGTCGAGCCTCTTCAGCGCCTCGCGCACCAGCGCCGAGTTGGTGTTCCCCGCCGCCGGGTTCTGGCCGAGCAGGAGGTATCCCTTCACCCTCCCGGCGAGCATGTCGGCGAAGGCGGCCTGCTCGGTGTGGTCGCCGGTGCGCTTCGCCAGCCAGCGGTAGCCGTGGTCGGCGCCGCCGGCGTCGCCGTACCAGGCGGTGAGCAGGCTGACGATGTAGCTGGGGGCGCTCCACCACACCCCCCGCGGCTGCTGCACCGCCGCGCAGTAGGCGGCGAGGTCGGCGTGGGGACCGCCGGCGAGCGGCTGGGGGAGGTAGCCGGGGAGGAGGTCCGAGAGGGTGGGGATGTCGGTCGACCCCTGGATGCTGGCGTGACCGCGGAGCGCCAGGATGCCGCCGCCGGGACGGCCCATGTTGCCGAGCAGGAGCTGGAGGATCGCGGCGGCGCGGATGATCTGGGGCCCGGTCGACTGCTGGGTCCAGCCCACCGCGTAGCAGAGCGCGGTGGTCCGCTCGGGACCCGAGTTCTCGACCAGCGCCCGGGCGACCGCCTCGAACTCGGCGCGCGGGGTTCCGCAGACCCGCTCCACCAGCTCCGGCGTGTAGCGCGCGAAGTGGCGCCGGAGCACCTGGAGGACGCAGCGGGGATGCTCCATCGCGGGATCGCGCTCGATGCCGTAGCCGGGCCCGGCGGGGGCGCGCTCGCCGTATCCCCAGTGGGCGGCGGCGGGGTCGTAGCGGCCGGTGCCGTCGCCCCCGGGGGCGGGCTCGCCGTGCGGAGCGGCGTCGCCCGGGCCCACCACCGGCACCGCCTCGGTGGTGTCGGCGACGAAGCCGGAGAAGAGGCCGTCGTTGTCCTCGGCGTCGACGTAGTCCTCGGGGAGGATCACCGGTCCGTTGGTGAAGTCGCGGACGTACTCGCGGAGGAAGCGGTCGCCGGTGAGCACGTGGTTGATGAGCGCCCCGAGGAAGACGATGTCGGTCCCCGAGCGCAGCGCCACGTAGCGCGAGGCGCTCGCCGAGGTCCGGGTGAAGCGGGGGTCGACGTGGATGACCTCGGCGCCGCGCTCACGCGCCTCGACGACGAAGCGGAACCCCACCGGGTGGTTCTCCGCCATGTTGCTGCCCATGATCAGGATGCAGTCGGCGTTGACCAGATCCATCAGGTTGGTGGTGGCGCCGCCCCGCCCGAAGCTCGCCCCCAGACCGGGGACCGTGGAGCTGTGTCATATCCGTGCCTGGTTCTCGATGGGGAGGATCCCCAGCCCCCCGGTGAGGAGCTTCTTGATCAGGTAGTTCTCCTCGTTGTCGAGGGTGGCGCCGCCGAGCGAGGCGACGCTCAGGCAGTGGTTGACCACCTCCCCCGCCTCGGTGCGCTCGACGAAGCCTGCGTCGCGGGTGGTGCGGATCAGCTGGGCCACCCGCTCCATCGCCCACTCCAGCGTGCGTCGCTCCCAGCGGGTGGAGTGGGGGGCGCGGTACAGCACCGAGGTGACCCGGTTGGGATTCACGTGGAGCTGGTAGGTGGCGGCGCCCTTGGGGCAGAGGTGCCCGGCGCTGATCGGGCTCTCCGGGTTGCCCTCGATGGAGAGGATCTCGCCGTCGCGGTGGTACACGCGCTGGCCGCAGCCGACCGCGCAGTAGGGGCAGACGCTGGGGGTGACCTCGGCCCCCTCGATGCGCGGCCGCAGCCCGGCGGTGCGCGGGCTGACCGGCTGCGGATCGCCGCCGAGGCTGAGCAGGCGGCGCAGGCGAGACCGGGGGCGCGCGCCGCTCGCGGGGGTCTCGGCCATGGTGGCAACCTTAGCAACGAGGGGCTGTGCGACGTCCCGCCGCCGGTGCGCGGTCAGATGTTGGTGGCGTCCGCGGGCACGATGTCGGGGTCGGGGATCGGCGCCGCGTCCTGGGCACCCACGACCACCTCCTCGGGGAGGGCGGCGTCCAGGGTGTACGAGGTCATCGACAGCGATCCGTACGTGTAGCCGTCGACCAGCACCTGCGCGGCGGTCCCGGTCGCCCCGGCCATCCCGGCGATGTACAGCAGCGGCACGAAGTGGTCCGGCGTCGGGACGGCGAGGTCGAAG
>JAXDLS010000150.1:0-2728 GCA_034666485.1 Chloroflexota bacterium | reverse complement strand
CGGTGGCGCACCTCGCGCTGTCGTTCCACCTCGTGCGCCGGGTGCGGGCGCTGCTCAACGAGTCGGATTTCGACGTGGTGCACTACCACGAGCCGCTGGTGCCGGCGCTGCCCATCACCGTGCTGCGCTTCCACCGCGGCGCCAACGTGGGCACCTTCCACGCCTTCCAGCGCCGTAACCTCGGCTACTACTACGGGCGCCCCTTCCTGAAGCGGTACTTCAAGCGGCTGCACTCCTGCATCGCGGTGAGCGCGCCGGCGCGCGACTTCGTCAGCCGCTACTTCGCCGGCGACTACCACGTCGTCCCCAACGGCATCGACACCTCCCGCTTCCACACCGGGCTCGAGCCGATCCCTGCGCTGCGCACCCCGGGAAAGGCGACGCTGCTCTTCGTCGGCCGGCTGGAGCAGCGCAAGGGGCTGCCGACGCTGCTCGACGCCTACGCGGAGGTGCGCCGCCGCCGCCACGACGTGCGCCTGGTGGTGGTCGGCGACGGCGCGATGCGCTGGGGCTACGAGCGCTACGTCGAGTCCGAGGGCATCCCCGACGTCACCTTCCTCGGTCACGTCGAGTCGGCGCTGCTGCCCCGCTGCTACACCTCCGCCGACGTCTTCTGCTCGCCGGCGCTGGGCGGCGAGAGCTTCGGCATCGTGCTCCTCGAGGCGATGTCGAGCGGGGTGCCGGTGCTCGCCTCCGACATCCCCGGCTTCCGCCAGGTGATCAGCACCGGGCGGGACGGGATCCTGCTTCCCCGCGACGAACCCGACGTGTGGGCGCGGGCCATCCTCGACCTGGTCGGCGACCCCGTGGCCTCCCGCGGTCTCGCCGAGCAGGGTCTGCTCACCTCTCGACGGTACGACTGGGCGCGCATCGTCGACGCGGTCCTCGAGGTCTATTCGGAGGCGCGCGCCCGGGCGCGCCTGCACATGGTGGCTGCCGGTGTTCACGACTCGGTTCCAGGACTGGGTTAGGGCCGGCGCCCGCCGCCTGGTCAGGCTGCTCGGTCTCGACCGCGTCAGTCCCAACACGCTCACCGTGACGGGCCTGGTGGTCAACGCGCTCAGCGGCGTGCTCATCGCCACCGGCCACCTCATCGTCGGCGGTGTCGTCCTGCTGCTGGCGAGCCTCTTCGACGTCCTCGACGGGGCCGTCGCCCGGGTGACCGGCAAGGTGTACCGCTACGGCGCCTTCCTCGACTCCACCAGCGACCGCTACGCCGAGGGCTTCACCTACATCGGGCTGCTCTGGTACTACCTGTTCAATGGTCACCACACCGTCGAGCCGATGCTGGTGATGGCCGCGCTCACCGGCTCGCTGCTGGTGTCGTACGTGCGTGCCCGGGCACAGTCGCTCGGCTTCGTCTGCGACGGAGGCCTGCTCGCCCGGCCCGAGCGGGTGGTGTTCACGGTGATCGGCCTGCTGATCCCGCCGCTGCTGCTCCCCGTCCTCTGGATCCTCGCCCTGCTCACCAACATCACCGCGGTGCAGCGCATCTGGTTCGTGTGGCGGCAGTCGCGGCAGACGGCGGCGGTGGACTGAATGCGCCGGCTGCGCGCCCTGCTGGCCTGGCTGCGCTGGGAGATGACCCGCAGGATCGAGGTGGACGGTGTCATCCGCCTGATCATCCTGGAGCGCTTCCTGAAGGGGGCGGTGCTGCTCGTCGGCGGCATCGTGCTGGTCGCCGCCGGCACCAGGACCGACCTGCACCAGCGGGTCAACGACCTCCAGGTGCAGCTCGCCCTCGAGCCAGGCCGGCACCTCTGGCGGCGCGCCCTCACCTGGGTGCTCGACCGCCTCGGCTCGCATCCCGACTCCATCGGCGTCGCGGCCATCCTCTACGGGCTGCTGGAGTGCGTCGAGGGGGTTGGACTGGTGCTCCGCAGGCGCTGGGCCGAGTACCTGGTGGTGCTCGCCACCTCCGCCTTCCTCCCCCTGGAGATCTCCGAGGTGCTCCACCGCGCCTCCCCACTGAAGGCGGTCGCACTGCTGGTGAACATCGCCATCGTCGTCTACCTGGTGTGGCGCAAGCGGCTGTTCATGGAGCGGCCTCGGCTCGCTGAGCCGGCGGCGGCGTAGTCGCCACCCCCGGAGGACCGGGCATACTCTCCCGCCGTGGACCTGGGACTGCGCGGCCGCGCCGCCTTCGTGGCGGCGTCGAGCCAGGGGATGGGCCGGGCGACCGCCGAGTGCTTCGCCGCCGAGGGCGCCGCCGTGGGGATGTGCGCCCGCGGCGCCGACGCGCTGGAGGAGGCGGCGGCTGCGGTGCGCGCCCACGGGGTCCGTGCCCTCACGCGGGTGGCCGACCTCGCCGACGCCGCCCAGGCGGGGGCGGCCCTGGAGGCGGTGGCCGGCGAGCTGGGCCGGCTCGACGCCCTGGTGGTGAACGCCGGCGGTCCCCCGCCCGGGGTCTTCCGCCAGCTGGACGACGCCGCCTGGCAGCGCGCGCACGAGCTCACCCTGATGAGCGCGGTGCGGCTGGTGCGCGCCGCGCTGCCGTGGCTGGAGCGCTCCGACGCGGGGAGCGTGCTCTTCATCTCCTCGTTCTCGATCCGCCAGCCGATCGGCACCCTGGTGCTCAGCAACGCGGTGCGCGCCGCGGTGCTCGGCCTCGCCAAGTCGCTCGCCACCGAGATCGCCCCGGTGCGCGTCAACACGCTGATGCCGGGGATGGTGCGCACCGGTCGCGCGGTGGCGCTGGCACGGGCCCGCGCCGCCGAGGGGCAGAGCG
>JAXDLS010000149.1:0-4828 GCA_034666485.1 Chloroflexota bacterium | reverse complement strand
CCCAGCTCGGCCATGGTCAGGCCGTCGCTGATCGCCACCCCCACCTCGTGCACGATCTCCACGGCGTGCACCCCCATGATCGTCGCCCCCAGCAGCAGGTCGGTCGCGGCGTCGGCGTAGAGCTGGGCGACGCCGTCGGGCTCGGCCTCCCCCAGCGCCTTGCCGTTGCCCAGGAAGCGCGCCTGCCCGGTCTTCACCGTGAAGCCGGCCTCCGCGGCGGTCTGCGAGTTGAGGCCCACCATGGCGATCTCGGGGTGGGTGTAGATGCAGGACGGCACCACGGTGCGGTCGATGGGCCGGGGATGGTGGCCAAGGGCGTTCTCGACCGCCCGCTCCGCCTCCTTGCTCGCCAGGTGGGCGAGCTGGAGTCCTCCGATGCAGTCGCCGGCCGCCCAGATCCGCGGGTTGGCGGTGCGCAGCCAGTCGTCGACGACGACGTGGCCGCGCTCGTCCACCTCGACCCCGGCCTCCTCGAGCCCGATGCCGCGGGTCTCGGCCCGGCGGCCGACGGAGACGAGGAGCACGTCGGCCGCGATCTCGGTGCCGTCGTCGAGCCGCGCGGTGAGATCCTCGGCGCGGTACTCGGCGATGCCCTCGAGGCGGCGGCCGGTGTGGAAGCGGATGCCCTGCCTCTCCATCAGCTTGCGGAACTGGGTGACCACCCGGGGGTCGACCCCGGCGAGGATCTGGGGGAGCACCTCGACCACGTCGATGCCGGACCCCAGCGGCGCGAACACCGAGGCGAACTCGCAGCCCACCACCCCGCCGCCGACCACCAGCAGCCGCTCCGGCACCCGGTCGAGGCGGAGCACGCCGTTGCTGGTGACCACCGACGGGTGGTCCATGTCGAGGCCGGGCAGTCCCGACGGCTCGGTGCCGACGCAGACCACCAGGTGGTCGTACTCGATGCGGCGGCCGTCGACGGCGACGGCGCCGTCCTCGAGGCGTCCCTCGCCGCGCACCACCTCGACCTTGCGCCGCCTGCAGGCGCTCTCGACGCCGCGGCGCATCGCCAGGACCACCTCCTCCTTGCGCTCCATCATCCGCGGGAAGTCGACGCGCACCTCGCCCACCTCGATGCCGAGGTCGGCGGCGCCGCGGATGCGGCGGAGCAGGTCGGCGGTCGCGAGCAGCGACTTGGTGGGGATGCAGCCCCAGTTGAGGCAGGTGCCGCCGAGCTGGGCGCGCTCGACCATCACCACCGAGGCGCCGAGCTGGGAGGCGCGCAGCGCGGCGACGTCCCCGGCGGGTCCCCCGCCGAGCACCACCACCCTGGGGACCTGCCGCTCGCTCACGAGCGCGAGCCGCTTCTGGCGAAGTTGCGCGCCTCCTCGGTGGTCACCGTCTCGACGGTGAGCGCCTCGCGGATGATCCGCTCCTGCTCCATCGTGTGCGCCCCGTGGAAGCCCTCGCTGGGGCTGGCGCGGCGGGGACGGCCGATGTACTCCCAGCGGATCTCGTAGGGACGGTGACGGCCGATGGGACGGGCCAGGTGGTTCCAGGCGCCCATGTTCATCGGCTCCTCCTGCACCCAGAACAGCTGCTCCAGGTGAGGGTAGGACTCGACCAGCTTGCTGATCTCCACCAGCGGCAGCGGGTCGAGCAGCTCGATGCGCGCGATTGCCGTCCGCTGTGCCTGCCTGCGAAGCGGGCTGTTGATGAGGTCGTGGTACATCTTCCCGGTGGTGAGCAGCAGGGTGCGCACCTGCTCGCGCCGCTGCGCCATCTCGGGATCGTCGATGACCCGGCGGAAGCGGCCGGTGGCGAGCTCCTGGAGCGAGGCGTGGGCGGTGGGGGCGCGCAGCAGGCTCTTCGGGGTGAAGATCACCAGCGGCCGGGGGCGCTGCATCAGCGCCTGCTGGCGCAGCAGGTGGAAGTACTGCGCCGCCGTCGAGCAGTTGGCGACGCGGATGTTGCCGGTGGAGGCGAGCTGCAGGAAGCGCTCGGGACGCGCGCTGGAGTGCTCGGGCCCCTGGCCCTCGTAGCCGTGGGGGAGCAGCAGCACCAGCCGCGAGCGCTGCTCCCACTTCGCCTCGCCGGAGACGACGAACTGGTCGACCATCACCTGGGCGTTGTTGACGAAGTCGCCGAACTGCGCCTCCCAGATCACCAGGCTGTCGGGCGCCGCCACGCTGTAGCCGTACTCGAAGCCGAGGCAGGCGCCCTCGCTGAGCGGGCTGTTGTGCAGCTCGAAGGTGGCGCTGGCGCCGGTGAGATGCTCCATCGGGGTCCAGCGGGCGCCGGTGACGGCGTCGTGGAAGGTGAGGTGGCGCTGGCTGAAGGTGCCGCGCTCGGTGTCCTGGCCGGTGAGCCGGATGGGGCGGCCCTGGAGCAGCAGCGAGCCCAGCGCCAGCGCCTCGGCGGTGGCCCAGTCGATCTCCCCCTCCTGCACCGCGATCCGCCGCCGGTCCATCTGCTTGGCCAGCTTGTGATTCAGGTTGAAGTTGCCGGGCAGGGTGAGCAGCTGCTCGTTGAGACCGATGAGGGTGCCGGCGCCGACCCCCGTGCGCCGCTCGGTGTCGCGGTCGATGGGGGGATGCAGGTCCTCCCACGGCTCCTCGGTGGGGCCGGTGGCGAGGCTGCTCTTCACCTTGTGGTGGGCCTGGCCGACGCGGTCGTAGGCGACCTGGAACTGGGCGTCGGCGTCCTCGCGGGTGATCAGGCCCTCGTCGATCAGCCGCTGCGCGTAGAGCTCGCGCGCGGTGGGGTGGTTCTTGATCCTGGTGTACACCTGCGGCTGGGTGTACGAGGGCTCGTCGGTCTCGTTGTGGCCGAAACGCCGGTAGCCGACGAGGTCGACGACCACGTCGCGGTGGTAGGTGCGCCGGTAGTCGTAGGCCAGCCGCATCGCGTGGATGCAGGCCTCGACGTCGTCGGCGTTGACGTGGACGATGGGGATGTCGAAGCCCTTGGCGAGGTCGGAGGCGTAGCGGGTCGAGCGGCCCTCGTGGGGGCCGGTGGTGAAGCCCACCTGGTTGTTGGCGATGATGTGCACGGTGCCGCCGGTGGAGTAGCCGTCGAGCGCCTGGAGGTTGAGCACCTCGGCGACCAGGCCCTGACCGGGGAAGGCGGCGTCGCCGTGGATGAGCACCGGCAGCGCCGCCTTGGGGTCGACGTAGATGGCGGCGGCGCTGCGGCGCGTCTGCTCGGCGCGGGTCCAGCCCTCGACCACCGGGTCGACGGCCTCGAGGTGGCTGGGGTTGGAGAGCAGCCGCACCGTGATGGGCTTGCCGGAGTCGGTGAGGTAGGTGCCGGTGGAGCCGAGGTGGTACTTGACGTCGCCGGTGGGGTCGTCGGGCTCCTCGCCGAGCTGGCGCTTCTGCTCGCCGCGCTCGAAGGCCACCAGGATGGAGTCGTAGGGACGGTTGACCACGTGGGAGATGACCGCCAGGCGGCCGCGATGCGCCGTGCCCATGACCACCGAGCCGATGCCGTCGGCGGCGACCATGGTGAGCAGCTCCTCGAGCATCGGCACCATCGCGTCGAGACCCTCGATGGAGAAGGTCTTCTGACCGATGAAGGCGCGGCGGAGGTAGCGCTCCATGGCGTCGACCTTGGTGAGCCGCGAGAGCAGCTGCACCTTGCGCTCCGGTGAGAGCGGCCGGCGGTGGGCGCCGGACTCGATGTGCTCCCGCAGCCAGACCCGCTGCTCGTGGCTGGAGATGTGCTCGATCTCGTAGGCGATGGTGCCGGTGTAGGTCTCGCGCAGCCAGGGGAGCACGTCGGCCAGGGTCTCGCCGGGGACGTAGACGCGCAGCACCGAGGCGGGGACGGCGGCCATCAGCGCGGGCGTCAGCCCCACCGTGTGCGGGTCCATGGCGGGATCGGAGGCGTGCTCCGAGCCCAGCGGGTCGAGGTTGGCGCCGAGGTGGCCGTGGGTGCGGTGCGCCTTGACCAGCGACATCCCGGCGCCCACCGCGGCGAGCAGCTCCAGCCTCGGCGGGACCGCCCCCGGAGCGCTCACCGCCAGCCCCGGGGGCGGGGTCGCGGCCCGCTCCGGCACCGGCGGCTGGGCCGCCGGCGAGGCCAGCCCGAGGCTGGTGAAGACCTCCGTGTAGAAGCCGTCGGCGCCGCCGAGCAGCGCCTCGATCCGCCCCAGGAACTCGCCCGACTCGGCGCCCTGGATCACCCGGTGGTCATAGGTGCTGGTCAGCGTCATCACCTTGGCCATGCCGAAGTCGCGGAGCCGCGCCTCGTCGATGCCGCGCACCTCGGCGGGGTAGCCGATCGCCCCGGTGGCGACGATGGTCCCCTGCCCGGGCATCAGCCGCGGCACCGAGGCGACGGTGCCGATGCCACCCGGGTTGGTGAGCACCACGCTGGCGCCGCGCAGCTCGTCGACCCCCAGGCTGCCGCTGCGCGCCCGGGCGATGAGCCGCTCGTAGTCGTCGCGGAAGGCGGCGAAGCTCCGGCTGCCGGCGTCACGGATCACCGGGACCACCAGGAAGCGGCTGCCGTCCTTGCGGTGGGTGTCGACGGCGATGCCGAGGTGGACGCCGGGCTGCACCCGCCAGGCGGCGCCGTCGCGGGTGCGCTCGAAGTGGGTGGTCATCGAGGGCACGTCGAGGGCGGCGCGGACGATCGCGTAGCCGACCAGGTGGGTGAAGGAGATGCTCTCGGGCCGGCCCGCCGCCCGCAGCGCGGCGCGCAGCTCGCGGCGGCGGGCGTCGAGGCTCTCCACCGAGATGGTGCGGAAGGAGGTGGCGGTGGGGATCTCCCGGCTCTGCTCCATGACGGTCGCGAGCATCGCCGCGGGTCCGCGCAGCGGGACGGCGCCGGCGGTGGGCCCCTCCGGAAGGGGGGGCGCGGCCGCCGGGGCGGGGGATCG
>JAXDLS010000148.1:0-7174 GCA_034666485.1 Chloroflexota bacterium | reverse complement strand
AAGCGCGAGATGCTGAAGAAGGCTCGCGTCGACACGGCTCGGGTCACCTACGTGCCCGCCGACTTCCTGGTCGAGGACTGGCTGGAGAAGCTCGTGGATGCGGGCTTCGAGCCGGGCAGGCCGAGCTTCTTCCTCTGGGAGTCGGTGACCATGTACCTGGACCGGGAGGCGGTCGAGAGCAGCCTGCGGAGAATCGCCGGAACCGCCGCCGGCGGCGTCGTCGCGTTCGACTACCTCTCGTCCGAGATCATCGAGTCGCGGTCGCTCTGCATGCGCTATGCACGAGCCGTCATCAGGGTCACCGGTGAGCCATTCCGGTTCGGGATCGACAGCGCTCCGCCGGTGAGGGAGCGGGTGGCCGCGTTCCTGGAGTCCTGTGGCCTCGCACTGGAGGAGCAGCGCAACTTCGGGCCGGAGACGCACCGGAAGCACGCCATGGCGGGCTTCGCCATCGCCATCGTGCCCGGGCCGGAGCGGGTACGACGGGCAGCGATGAGCGGCGCGGCCTCCTCACCGCTCGGGTAGCCCGCCCCCTGGGGCCACGTCCGACCACGGCGCTACCCGGCGACGCTCAGCGCGGAAGCGCGCCGCCGTCGAGCACCACCACCTTGCTGGTCAGGTACGGGTTCCGCAGCATCGCCATCGCCAGGTCGGCGACCTCCTCGGGGCGCCCCAGCCGACCCACCGGCACTCTCGCCGCGAGCTCGGTGGTCGGTCCCGGAAGCATCCCCGTGTCCTCGATCAGCGCCGGTGCGATGGCATTGACGGTGACCCCCGCGGCGGCGACGCGGCCGGCGAGGAATGCGGTGAGCGCGTGGAGACCCGCCTTCGACGCCGCGTAGTGCGGACCGACCAGCCCTCCGGTGAAGGCGGCGACCGACGAGACGAAGAGAATGCGTCCGAAGCCGCGCTCCACCATCCCCGGCAGTGCCGCCTGCGCGGCAAGGAAGGGTGCGCGAAGGTTGACGGCCATGGTGCGCTCCCAGTCCTCGAGGGTGACGTCAGGCCAGTCGCGGCGCTCTCCGAGCCCCGCGTTGCAGACGAGCAGGTCGAGCCGGCCGAAGCGTCCGATCACCGCGCCAACCTGCGCGGCAGGGGCCAAGGGATCGGCGAGGTCGGCGCCGACGGGCCAGGCCTCGCCCCCCGCGTTCGCGATCTCCTCGGCGACCCGCTCCGCCCGCTCGCGACCGCCGCCATAGCCGAGGGCGACGCGCACGCCGGCGGCCGCGAGGTCGCGTGCCACCGCGCGTCCGATCCCGCCGCTCGCTCCGGTGACCAGGCCCACGTGGCCGGCCGGTATCTCCAAGCCCACGTCGCCGGATGGTATCGAAGTCCTGCGGCGGTGGTTTCCCGCGCGTCAACGGTTGCCCCTCGCTCGCAGAGCGGCTCCGTCAGGACGCGGAGGCGAGCAGTGGCAGCTGCGGGTTGCCGCCGGCGACGCGGTGGCCCATCAGGGCGTCGAAGGCCTCGGCCGGCATGGGCCGAGCGAAGTAGTGGCCCTGGGAGGCGTCGCAGCCGAGGGTCGCGACGTCGTCATGGTGCCGCACGGTCTCCACTCCCTTGGCGCCGACGGTCAGCCTCAGGGTGTGGGCGAGTTCGACGACCGCAGTGACGATGGCGTGACTCGCCTTCTCGTGGTCCAGGTTGGCGACGAACCCGGGGTCCATCTTGATGATGTCGACGGGAAACAGGCTGAGGTAGCCGAGTGACGAGGTGCCGGCTCCGAAGTCGTCGAGGGCCAGCTTCACCCCGAGGCTCTTCAGGTCGTTGAGCACGAGGACCGCCCGCTGGCAGTCCCGGACGAAGACACTCTCGTTCACCTCGAGGGTGAGCAGCCCGGGGGCGGTGCCGGTCCTGAGGAGCACGTCCTCGACGGTGGCGGTGAACTCCGGCGACATCAGTTGGTACGCAGACACGTTGACGGAGACGGTGAGGTCGTCGGTCTGATGATGGTCACGCCAGCGGCGCAGGTCCAGGCAGGCCTGTTCCAGCACCCACTGTCCGATCTCGGTGATCAGGCCGGACTGCTCGGCGAGCGGGATGAGCATCGCCGGCGACACCACTCCGCGGGACGGATGCGCCCAGCGCAGGAGGGCTTCGGCCCCGATGATCCGCCCGTCGACGGTGGTGACGATCGGCTGGTATTCCATTCGGAGCTCGCCATCCGGACAGGCGTGACGCAGATCACGCAGCAGGGTCGCCCGCTGGTCGACCGTGCGCTGCTCGCCGAGGTCGATGACCTGGTGGCGGGCGCCGCCCTTGCGCTTCGCCTGGTACATCGCGACGTCGGCGTCGTGGAGGAACTCCTCGGGGAGATGGTCGCCCCGATCCGCCACGGCGATGCCGACGCTGGCGGTGATGTGCACGTCGCCGGCCGACAGGACGAACGATTCGGCGAGCGCGGCGCCGATCCGAGCGGCGATCGCATCGACCTCCGCCCGTCCGCTCATGTCCTCGCACAGCACCACGAACTCGTCTCCGGACAGGCGCGCCAGCGTGTCGGCCGGACGCAGCTGTTTCGTCAGCCGGTCGGCGACGGCCACCAACAGCTCGTCGCCGACCTGGTGTCCGTGCACGTCGTTGACGGTCTTGAACTGGTCCAGGTCGATGAAGAGAACCGCCGCCATCCTGACCGATCGGCGGCCTCGAAGAACGGCATGCTCGAGGCGCTCGAGCAGGACGAGCCGGTTGGGCAGGCCGGTCAGCGCGTCGTGCCGGGAGATCTCATGGGCTCGGTCGGACGAGTCCTGGAGGTCGGCGCGTGCCTGGGCGTTCAGCAGGTATGCGGAGACGACATCGGCCAGGGTCTGGGCCGCCGTCATCGTGTCCGGCTCCAGCGGCCCCGGGGTATCGCGGTACAGGTCGAGCGCGCCCAGCCGGGCATCGGCATTTCGCAGCGGAAAGGTGAACACCGCCACCAGCCCCGCGGCAAGCGCTCGTGGCACGAAGCTCGGGAACCGGCGTTCCTCTTGCAGGTTCGGCACGGCGACGGCGTCGCCTGTGGTGTAGGCCTCGAGGCACGGCCCCTCGCCGAGCTCGGTCTGCAGGTGCTCGAAGCGCAGTGCCGACGCGTTGGAGGCGGCGAGGTAGCGGGGCCTGGCGCCCGGTGCGATGAGCGTCACCCCGGCCGCGGTGATCGGCAGGATGTCGACGATGCGCAGCACCATGTGATCGAGGATGCCCTGGATCGGGAAGTCCGTCACCATGGTGCGGGCAAACTCGCTCAGCACATTGGACAGTTGCTGTTCGCTCGGCATGTCTCCGCCTGTGCGCCGGGGCGATCTGGAGCGCAAGCATAACAGAACTGTAGGAATAAGCCGTACGGGTCGTTTTCCAATGGTGATCATGGTCACTGGCCTCTCCGTCCGGTTCGGGCGCCGGCGGTTTCGCCGCATGGGAGTGCACCGAGCGGCAAACACCTCATGCCACTGATTGCGGCGACGGACGCATGCCGCGCATGGATGTGCTCCCAGTTCGCGATCGCCGCCGGCTTCCTCGTCGACTGGAACGAGACCGACGACCCGCTGGTGGTCAGGATCAGCGTCGAGGACGACGACAACAGGCAGCTCGCCCAGGTCTCCGGCCGGCTGCTGGTCGGGCGCCATCCCCAGGCGATCCGGGGCACCGACCAGCGGGCGCTGATCGCGGTGCCGGTCACCATGGTCTTCGAGAAGGCGGGGCCGCACCACGTCCGCGCCGGCGTCGAGGGCCGGAGCGTCGACAAGGTCACCCATTTCACCGTCGTCGACGTGCCCACCGCGCCGTAGGACGGGGCCGCCCGTCGGTCGGCGGTCGACGCCACCACCACGCCGGCGAGCGGGCTCCGCGGGTCGAACGGGCAAGGAAAGTCGGGGTCCGGGCGTTCCTATCACATGAAGGGCTCGACAGTCCCTGATGGTGGCGTGATCGCGGTGCGATGCCACCGCACGGGGTGGGTGTAGGCTCGGATGATGAGTGGCAACCCTCCCGCCGTTGCGGCACGCCTGGCCGCTCTGCGTCCCCCGGTGGCCCTCTGCCTCAGCGGTGGGGGAGCGCGCGGCGCCGCCCAGGCGGGCGCCGTCATCGAGCTCGTCGCCCACGGCCTGCGCCCGGACCTGATCGTGGGCACCTCGATCGGAGCGTGGAACGGCTCATGGCTGGCGGCGCACCCCGAGATCGAGAACGCCGAGGCCCTGCAGTCCTGGTGGAACGACCCCGAGGTGCGCCGGATGATGCGGGGGATGCTGCTCGGCTACGCCGGGGCGATCGCCTGGCGGCGCAGCGCGGCGCTCTCCGCGGGCCGGGTCGAGCACCTGCTCGGGCGCGCCCTGGGGCGGGTCACGTTCCAGGAGCTGCCGATCCCGCTCGCCATCGGTGCCTGTGACCTGCTCAGCGGTGACCTCATCTACTTCGATCGCGGCCCCGTGGCCGCCGCCGTGCGGGCGTCGTCGGCGATCCCCACGGTGCTGCCGCCGGTGCCCCTCGACGACCGGCTCTTCCTCGACGGTGGCGTCATCGACAACTTCGGGGTCACCGAGGCGGTGCGCCGCGGCGCCCGGACCATCATCCTGGTCGACGCCAGCACCTCGGAGCTGAGCCGGCTGCCGGTCGGGCTCGGGGCCATCATCGACCGCGCCACCCTGGTCGCCCAGGTGCACCAGCGCCGCCGCTCGCTGGCCGCGGCGGCCGGGGCCGGGGTGCCGCTGCACCTGATCGAGGTGGGCGCGCTCGGCGGGGTGCTCGACTTCGCCAACCTCCGTGGCTCGCTCGACCTCGGCCGCGAGGCGGCGCTCGCCTGGCTGGCCGGAAGGGCGCTTCCCGCACCCGTGCCGCTCGCCGAGGAGGAGCGCCGCCGCGTCGTGGCCAGCTGGCGGATGATCGAGGACCGGGTGCTGCCGCTGTTGCGCCGCGCCACCCGCCATCCCGCCCACCGCGATGCGAGCGGGCCGGCGGAGGTCGTGCCCGGCATCGTGCTGCCGCCGCCGGGGATCGCCGAGGCGAGTGGCGGCTGATGGCCACTGCGGCGAGCGGTCGGCGCAGGCTGCTGCGCCTCGGCCCCCAGGGCCGCTCGTGGACCACCGACGCGGTGGTGATCGAGGAGCCGATGGAGATCCGCGTCGGCGGGGTGCCGGTGGCGGTGACGATGCGCACCCCCGGCCACGACTTCGACCTCGCCGTCGGCTTCCTGGTCACCGAGGGCGTGATCGCGGGGGCGGAGCAGATCGCGTCCATCCGCACCTGCGAGGTCGCCGCCGACGGGCGGCACAACATCCTCGAGGTCGAGCTCACCGCCTCCGCACCGGGCTTCGACCCCGCCCGCGCCCGCGCCTTCTACGTCAGCTCGTCGTGCGGGCTGTGCGGACGGGCCAGTCTCGACGCGGTGCGCACCCGGGCGCGGTGGGACGTGGCGGACGACCCGGTGCGGGTCTCCACCGAGCTGCTCGCCGGCCTGCCGGCGCGGCTCCGCGAGGCACAGCGGGTCTTCGACCGCACCGGCGGGCTCCACGCCGCCGCCCTGTTCGACGCCGGTGGCCGGGTGCAGTGCGTCCGCGAGGACGTGGGCCGGCACAACGCCTTCGACAAGGTGATCGGCTGGGCGGCGACCGACGGACGGCTGCCGCTGCGCTCTCACGTCATCCTCGCCTCCGGCCGGGCCAGCTTCGAGCTCGCCCAGAAGGCACTGCTCGCCGGCATCCCCGTGCTCGCCGCGGTGTCGGCGCCGTCGAGCCTCGCCATCGAGCTCGCCGAGGAGGCGGGCATGACCCTCGTCGGGTTCCTGCGCGACGGCGGCATGAACGTGTACACCGGCCACCGGCGCCTCGACGGTTAGATCAGGCGGGCTGGGCGCAGGCGGCGGACAGCTCGGCGGCGGGAGGCACCCGGGTGACCTCGAGCCCGAGCCGGCCCGCCAGCAGGGCGAAGCGGGCCGCGTCGCGCACCGCGCAGGCGCGCTGGTCGTTGTTGAAGTAGACGAAGCCCTCGACGTCGCGCCCCCAGAGCTCGGCGAGCCGCAGCGCCCAGGAGCGCAGCGCGGCGTCGCCGTAGCCGGGCGGGCTGGCGCTGCGGCCGGCGTGGAGGCGGAGATACGCCCAGTCGGCGGTGCGCCACAGCGGGGTCACCGGCCGCGAGTCGCGGTCGGCGAGGCAGAGGCTGGCGCCGCGACGCTCCAGCAGGGCGCGCACCTCGGGGACGAACCACGACCGGTGGCGCATCTCCACCGCGACGCGCACCCCGGCGGGGAAGCAGGCGAGGGTGTCGTCGAGCCGTGCGGGCTCGGCGCGCATCGTCGGCGGCAGCTGCAGCAGCACCGGTCCGAGGCGGTCGCCCAGCGGCTCCATCCGCGACAGCAGCAGCGCCACCGGCTCGGCGGGATCGCGCAGCCGGCGCACGTGGGTGAGGTAGCGGCTCGCCTTGACCGTGATCACGAAGTCGGCGGGGGTGCTCTGCCGCCAGCGCTCGAAGGTGGTGGCGGCGGGGAGGCGGTAGAAGGCGTTGTTGACCTCGACGGTGGCGAACCGCGCCGCGTAGTGCTCGAGCCAGCGGGACTGGGCCAGACGCTCCGGGTAGAAGCGCCCGCGCCAGTCGCGGTACTGCCATCCCGAGGTGCCGGCGGCGAGAGTCATGCCGGCCGCGCCGGGCTCGAGGCGGCCCGGGTCAGCTGTCCGAGACGATCTCCGCCACGCCCTGGCCGGCGCGTCCGACGACCCGCACGCGGCCGGTTCGCTCGGTGGCGAGCGGGAGGCTCAGCTCGATGCCGCAGCCGAGGCAGCGGCCGCGGAGGTCTCCGGCGACCTCCACGAGCACCCGGCGCCGCGCCGAGCACCGCGGGCAGGAGGCGAGGCGGACGAAGGCGGGCTCGGGACGGGCGCTCTCTCCAGAGCGCGGCAGGGTCGAGGGAGCTGCCATCTGGGGTCTCCTCGAGCCGGACGGACGGGGGCGGGATTGTCGCACCGCACCGGCTGGAAGTGAACCCCTGGGCCACCCGGAAACCCACCTCGTCACACACTCGCGACGGCTACGGGCCGCCGAGCGTGGGATGGCGGGGGATGTCCTCGTCGTCGACGGCGCGCGGGGTGGTCACCTTGACCAGCTCCGACTCGCCGGCGCCGGGGCCGGAGGAGGACTCCGCGACGCGCTCGACCTCGTCGCCCTCGGGGACGATCCGGGGGTCGACGCCCTCGCTGGTGGCGTCGGG
>JAXDLS010000147.1:0-4201 GCA_034666485.1 Chloroflexota bacterium | reverse complement strand
GTTCGTCTCCCGGATGAACGGCTCGTAGATGAGCGCACCGGTGTCGCGAGCAAGGGTCAGGGCGGCGGCGAGGTCGGCGTCCACTCCGTCGCCGGCTCCCGACCGCTGAGCCGTCACCTGGGCACGGGTCAGCAGTGCCAGGCATTCGTGCACGCGAGCGCCCTGACGTCGGGATGTCGCGACCGCCTCGTCCGCCGCGATTCCCGCAGCAGCCGGATCGCCTGCGGCGAGACGTGCGAGTGCGAGGTGGGCCAGGACGGAGGCTTCGGCGAAGAGCCCGCTGCCGTTCTCACGCGCGACGGCCAGCGCCCGCTCGCAGGTGGTGGCCGCCTCGGCGGGCTGGCCGGCCATCAGGTGACTCAGGGCCTTCGCCTCCAGCGCAAGCACGAGGGACGCCGGATTCCCGCTCTCCTCGGCGACCCTGACCGCCTCGACGGCGGAGACGAAGGTATCGCCACCATCCCCCGAGAACCAGGCCAGGAGGGGAATGAGGGCGAGGCTCCAGGAGAGCGTCTCCGGTTCGCGCCGGGGCCGGACGAGAGCGAGGGCCTGCTCCACATCGTCGCGGGCGTCGCCGAGGCGCCCCATCCGGACCAGGATTCCGGCGCGGCACTGGTGAGTCATCGCCAGGACGCTGTAGCCGATCAGTGCCGCACCGCGCTCCGGATCTCCGGCGCAGACGCCGATGCCACGATCCCCCCAGGCGGCACCCTCGTCCAGCGGCCCGGTCGCCGTGAAGCCGAACGAGGCGCCGGTGCACATGGTCGCCTTGAAGTCGGGATCGTCCGCACCCTCACCCCGCCGGGCGGCCTCGAGCCACCGGGCCAGACCACCGGTGAGGTCTCCACTCCAGTACCTCGCCGACCCGGAGACCATCACCAGAGTGCCACTGAGCCCCGGATCCCCCAGTCGCTCCGCGAGGGCCCTGCCCCCCGTCTCGAGGCGTTCCATCTCGTCGGGTGCGATCCCCGCCCTGCCCCCGAACTGGAGCAGTCGAATCCGGGCCCGCACCCCGATCTCCAACGCCTCGGGGGTTTCCTCGACGCCGCTCAGGAGATCGACGGTCGTGCGCCAGCGGCGCAGCGCCTCGCCGAGGTCGCTCCGCAGCGCGAATGCGCCGGCCCGGAGGCTCCACCGGGCCGCCTCCAGCGGCCGTCCCGCCCGCTCCCAGTGCCACGCCAGCAGCGCCGCCTCCTCGTCGAGGCGATCCGCGTCGTGCTCGATCAGCGCCTCGGCCACCGCGGCGTGCAGGCGGGCACGGCGGCCACCCAGCATCGTCCCGTAGGCGACCTCCTGGGTGAGGGCGTGCCAGAAGCGATACTCGGTGACGGGGTACCGCTGTGCCTCCTGGAGGAGCTCTGCGGCGCAGAGGGTGGAGAGCGACTCCGTCAGCCCGTCGACCGTCGTCCCCACCACGCGGGCGAGCACCGCCTGGCCGAACGTCCGCCCGATGACGGAGGCACTCTGGAGCACCGGCTTGTGCTCGGCGGCCAGCCGGTCGATACGGGCTGCCAGCACCGACTGGACGCTGGCGGGCAGCCCCGCCCTCTCGAGAGAGCGGGTGAGTCCGTAGGCGCTGGGCTGACCGGCGAGGGTGCCGTCCTCCATGAGGGCGCGGACCACCTCCTCCACGAAGAAGGGGTTGCCACCGGTGCGCTCGATCAGGTACCCGGGGACGGGAGCCAGGGACGGGTCGTCGCCGAGCAGGTCCCGCAGCATCTCTCCCACCGCCTCGGCGGAGAGGGGAACGAGGCCGAGCTGCTGGTAGTAGGAGTGCCGCATCCACGGAGCGAAGAACTCGGGCCGGAAATTCGTCACCACGAGCGTCCTCGTCCCGGGGAAGGACTCGATCACCCGCTCCAGGAACGCCTCGCTCTGAGGATCGAACCAGTGCAGATCCTCGAAGATGAGGACCAGAAGCTCCCGCTCGCTGCGGCGCGCGGTCAGCCGGCGCACCACCTCGAGGATGCGCCGCATCCGGACGTCGGTTCCCATCTGGGGCACGGGGCGCTGCGGGTCGGGGACCTCGAGGAAGTCGAAGAACAGCGGCAGGTCGTCGAGGAAGGCCGGGTCGAGGGCCAGCAACCGGTCGCTGATCCGCTCTCGCGCCTGCGCGGCACTGTCCGCCTCGGTGATCTCGAAGTAGAGGCGGAAGAAGGCGAGGACGGGCAGCAGCGGCACCTCGCGCCCATGGGTGACTCCACAGGCGCGCCGCACGGTGATCCCCCGGGCGGCGACGGAGCGGGCGAACTCCTCGCACAGCCGGCTCTTGCCCACCCCGGGCTCGCCGACCACGCCGATCACCTGGGCGCGGCTCTCAGCGGCCCGTGCCAACGCCTCCTCCAACCTGGCCAGCTCCGACGCCCGGCCGACGAAGCGGGACGTGGGCCGCCCAGCCCTCACATCCGAGCGCGGCGGCTCCGGGCCTTCCAGGGCGAAGACCCGCAATGGCTCCCGGGCACCCTTCACGGTCATCGGCCCGAGGTCCCTGAGCCGGAACCACCCCTCCACCAACCGAGCGGTGTGCACGGTGAGGTAGGCGAAGCCGGGCACAGCCAGAGCCTCCATGCGCTGGGCGAGACCAACCGCATGCCCCAGGGCCGTCGGGTCGAGCTGCACATCGTCACCCACCTTGACGACAACCACCTCTCCCGAGTTGAGACCGATCCGCACGTCGAGGTCCACGCCGTCCGAGCGGCGCAGCTCGTCGGCGTAGGCGCGGATGTCCCGGGCCATGTGCCAGGCCGCGTGGCAGGCGCGGCGGGCGTGGTCCTCGAGGGCGAGCGGAGCGCCGAAGAGGGCCATGATCCCGTCACCGGTGAACTTGTCGACGGTACCGCCGAAGCGGCGAACCCCGTCGGCGAGGATGTTGACGAAGCGGTCGACGATCCTCGCCCAGGCCTCGACATCGAGGTCCTCCTGCAGCTGCATCGAGCCCTGAACGTCGGCGAACAGGACGGTGAGCTGCTTGCGTTCCCCCTCCGGCTTGCTGGGCCCGGGCAGCAGCCCCGCACCCGCCAGAGCCGGCGCGACAACGCGCAACGCCGTGAGTGACGTGCCGCACTCGCCGCAGAACCGCATGCCGGGCGCGTTCTCACTCCCGCAATCCGGACAATTGCTCCGCAGCGATGCGCCGCAGCTGCCGCAGTACTTGCGACCCCCGGCATTCTCCTGCTCGCAGGCGGGGCATACACCGCTCATGTGTTCCCCGAGGTCATCGAGCGGCGTCGTCGCACCGTGGTGAGCATCCTGGTTCCGTCAGCATCGAGCGTCGGACGGCGAAGACCTGCGATCAGAGCACGGAGCGACGACGTGGTGACGTCATGGCGCGGGTGGCCCTCATGCACGATCGAGCTGGTGGCGCATGCGCGGACAGCTCGCAGCTCGGGACACGTGTCCTTTGTGGTCAGAGATTGCCATCTCGCCACATGCTCCGCTCCTGGTTCGCTGGGAACGACAGCGCCGTTCCTGGCGGAGCATAGTACAACCACCGCCACGTCGTCCTGTGTGGCTCGGGTCCATGAGGGCTCCCGCGCACGCCAATCCCGATCTCGCCCGAATGCCCTTCAGAACAGGGAATCCAATGACCGTGCAGTCAGCCGAACTCGGCCTCCGCGGTCGGGCAGCGAAAGCGCCGGTTGAACGAAACGCTCCGGCCGTCGTCTTCACCGATGCGTCGGAAGGCCTGGGGCCAGGGCGGAGGCCCCGCGCCATCCAGGGCTCCGCCCACTGCGGATGCAGGTGGTGACCTGCGACGCCGACCACCCGGTTCGTCAACCCACCGGCGAGCTGCTGCTTCGTCATCCCGCTGCTCAGGTGGGCGCGACGCTTCACCTCCTTCCGCAGGCGGCGCTTCTCCCGCTTCTCCTCGCGTCTCCGGCGTCTCTCCTCGGCGGCGATGACCTTCAGCAGCTTCGTCTTCGCAGTGCGCATCGACGGTCACTCCTCCAATGAACAACAACGCGGAACGGATACGTCCACGATGGTCAGCGCCCGGATGCCACCCGGTGTCTGCACCGTGACCTCGTCCCCTCGCCTGCCCCCGAGCAGCGCCCGTCCCACGGGCGACTCCGTGGAGATGCGCCCCTGCGCGGGGTCGTCCTCGCCCTTCCTGACGACGGTGTAGTCCTCCTCCTCGCCATCGGCGTCGCGCACGCGAACTCTGGAGCCCGGCTGGACCTCACCTCGCCACTCGTCGCTC
>JAXDLS010000146.1:0-4383 GCA_034666485.1 Chloroflexota bacterium | reverse complement strand
TGTCGACCTGGAGCTGGGACGGGCACGACTGGACGCGGCGTCAGACCACCGCGGCACCCCCCTCCTGCGCCGCGGCGATGGCCGCCGACCCCGCCACCGGCCGGGTGGTGCTGGTGACCGGGCGCTCCTGCCCGGCCAACCTGGCCGGTGCCACCTGGAGCTGGGACGGGCGCGCCTGGACGCCGCTCCACCCCGCCGCGTCGCCGCCCGCCCACGACCACCTCGCCCTCGGCGCCGCCGGCGGCCACCTGCTCCTCTTCTCCCCCGAGCCCGACCCCACCCGCAGCTGCGCCGCCCGGCTCACCTGGACCTGGGACGGCGCCGTCTGGAGCCCGCACGCGCCCCCGGTCTCGCCGCCGGCGGCCGGTCCCGCGGCCGCCGACCCGAACGACGGCAGCCTGCTGCTGTTCACCCCCGGGGGCGAGACCTGGCGCTGGACGGGCTCCGCCTGGGAGCTGGGCGAGGCGGCGGCGCCGCCGCAGGGCGCCGTGCTCCCCACGCCGTGGGTGCAGCGCTTCCCGGCCGGCTGCCCGCCGCCGCGCACCGGGGCGGCCATGGTCACCGACGAGGCCCGCCACCAGGTGCTGCTCTTCGGCGGCTCCGCCTCGCCCCTCGGCCAGGTGCCACCGGTGCTCGGCGGCACCTGGGTGTGGGACGGGTCCGGCTGGGTCGATCGCCATCCCGACCCCGAGCCGCCGGCGCGCACCGGCGCGGTCATGGCCTACGACGCCGCCCACGCGGTGGTGGTGCTCTTCGGCGGCCAGGGCCTCGACGACCGGGGCGCGCCGGTGCCCTTCGACGCCACCTGGACCTGGAACGGCTCGGCCTGGAAGCGCCAGGTGACCAGGAGCGCCCCGCCCGGCCTGCGCAACGCCGCCATGGCCTGGGACCCGGGCCGCCGCACCGTCGTCCTGGTGACCGGGGCGCCGGCCCAGACCTGGAGCTGGGACGGCTCGGCCTGGACCCAGCTCCACCCCCACACGACCCCGCCCGTCGGCGCCCTGGTGACCGCCCCCGACCTCGGCGGAGTGCTGCTGGTCAGCCCGGCCGGCACCGACGGCCAGGCCTCCACCTGGAGCTGGGACGGCGGCGACTGGCACCGCCTCGCCGTCCCCGGCACCCCGGCGCTGAGCGGCGCCGCCATCGGCTACGAGGCCGCGGCGCACCGCGTCGCGCTCTTCGCCGGCGACTGCCCGACCGGCCGCTGCCCCGGCGACGCCACCTGGGCCTTCGACGGCCACGGCTGGACCCGGCTCCGCCCCGCCACCTCGCCCTCCCCGCGCGCCGGCGCCGTGATGGCCCCGGACCCCCGCGGCGGGCTCCTGCTGTTCGGGGGCACCACCTACGCCCTGCTGCTGGGCGACACCTGGGAGTTCTCGTAGAACTCCCCGACACGGGCACGAGCACGCCGCCGAGAGCCCTGCCCGTAGACTTCCCGGCCGAGATGGAGACGGTGCGTGTCGGCTTGCTCGGGCTCGGGATCGTCGGCTCCCAGGTCGCCGAGCGGCTGGAGTGCCAGCGGGAGCTGGTGACCGAACGCACCGGGGGGCCGGTCGAGCTGGCCCGGGTGCTGGTGCGCGATCCCGCCAGGCAGCGGCCCTACATGCCCTCGGGGGCGCGGCTCACCACCGACGCGGCGGAGATCCTCGAGGACCCGGGCATCGGCGTGGTCATCGAGCTGATGGGCGGCATGGAGCCGGCCCGGACCTACATCGAGCGGGCCATCGACGCCGGCAAGCCGGTGGTGACGGCGAACAAGGAGGTGATGGCCCACCACGGGCCCGACCTCCTCCAGCTGGCCAAGCGCCGGGGCGTGGACGTCTACTACGAGGCCGCGGTGGGGGGCGGCATCCCGCTGATCAGCACCTTCAAGATCGACCTCCTCGCCAACCACATCTCGCGGATCCAGGCGGTCATCAACGGCACCACCAACTTCATCATCGACCGGATGGCGCGCGACGGCGCCGGCTTCGACGACGCGCTCGCGGAGGCGCAGCGGCTGGGGTTCGCCGAGGCCGACCCCACCTACGACGTCGAGGGCTGGGACGCGGCCTTCAAGCTCGCCATCATGTCCACGATCGCCTTCCACGGCCGCATCGAGCCCGACGCCGTGTATCGCGAGGGCATCCGCGGGCTCGATCCCGTCGACTTCCGCTACGCCGCGGACATGGGCTACGCCATCCGCCTGCTCGCCTATGCGCGCGACCACGGCGAGGAGGTGGAGCTGCGGGTGCACCCCGCGTGCATCCCCCAGAGCCACCTGCTCGCCGCCGTCCACGACGCCTACAACGCGGTGGTGATCGAGGGCGACCTGGTGGGCACCGTGCTCCTCTACGGGCAGGGCGCGGGCGGACGCCCGACCGCGAGCGCGGTGGTGGGCGATGTCATCGACCTGGTGCTGTCGATGCGCAAGGGGGTCGACAACCGGACCTCCGTCGACGTCACCCGCCCTCGCCGGGTGCGCCCCATCGAGGAGGTGCGCACCGCCGCCTACCTGCGTCTCCACGTCGCCGACCGCTCCGGAGTCCTCGCCGAGGTGGCGAGGATCCTCGGCGATCTCGGCATCAGCATCTCCGCGGTGCTCCAGAAGCAGCTGATCGTGGAGCACGCCGCCGCCGAGCTGGTGATCCTGACCCATCCGGCGCGAGAGGGGGACCTGCGCACCGCCCGGGAGCGGCTGGCCGCGCTCGAGACGGTGTACGGCATCCCCGCCTTCCTGCGTGCCCTCACCCCCGAGGAGGCGATGTGACCGACCTGCAGACGGCGAGCGCGATGGCGGGGAGCGAGCGCTCCCGGGGCGGCTACGGCGACGACCGCCGCCGCCAGGGCGTGATCCACCGCTACGGCGACCGGCTGCCGCTCACCGAGCACACCCCGCGGATCACCATGAACGAGGGCGGCACCCCCTGCATCGAGTCCCGCACCATCGCGTCGACCCTGGGGCTGGGCTCGCTGCACTTCAAGTTCGAGGGTCTCAACCCCACCGGCTCCTTCAAGGACCGGGGCATGGTGATGGCCGTGGCCAAGGCGATGGAGGCCGGCAGCCAGGCGATCATCTGCGCCTCGACCGGGAACACCAGCGCCTCGGCGGCGGCCTACGCGGCGCGCTTCGGGCTGCGCGCCATCGTGGTCGTGCCCAGCGGCAAGATCGCCCAGGGCAAGCTCCTCCAGGCGCAGATCTACGGCGCCAAGGTTCTGGCCATCAAGGGCAATTTCGACCGGGCGCTGCGAGCGGTGCGGGACCTCTGCGAGCGCTACCCGGTGACCCTGGTGAACAGCGTCAACCCCTACCGCATCGAGGGGCAGAAGACCGCCGCCTTCGAGGTCGTCGACCAGCTCGGCGACGCTCCCGAGGTGCTCGCCATCCCGGTGGGCAACGCCGGCAACATCACCGCCTACTGGCGCGGCTTCCGCGAGTACCACGCCGACGGGCTCTGCAGCCGGCTGCCGCGGATGGTCGGCGGCCAGGCCGAGGGCTCCGCCCCGATCGTGCTCGGCCGGGTGGTGGAGCGGCCGCGGACGGTGGCCTCGGCGATCCGCATCGGCAATCCCGCCAGCTGGGAGCAGGCGCTGCGCGCCCGCGACGAGTCCGAGGGGATGATCGACTCGGTCACCGACGGGGAGATCATCACCGCCCAGCGCTGGCTGGCGTCCTCGGAGGGGATCTTCGCCGAGCCCGCCTCGGCGGCGTCGCTGGCGGTGCTCGCCAAGGCGGTGCGCGCGGGCCAGGTGGCCCCGGGGACGCGCGCCGTCTGCGTGCTCACCGGCAACGGCCTCAAGGACCCCGACGCGGCCCGCCGCGACCTCGCCGCCCCCATCCCGGTGGACGAGGACGTCGAGAACATCGCCCGGCTGCTGAAGCTGTAGAGGCCCTCGATCCCGTGCGCGTCCGCATCGCCGTGCCCGCCACCGCAGCCAACCTCGGCCCCGGGTTCGACGTGCTCGCCCTCGCCCTCGAGCTGCAGAACGAGGTGGAGGCGGAGCGCACCGGCGAGCCGGGGATCTCGGTCGATCCCGGCCCCGGCGCCCCCGAGGAGCTCCACGACCCCGCCCGCAACCTGGTGGTGCGCGCCTACACGGCCGCCTGCGCCGAGCTCGGCGCCCCCGCCGACGGGGTGCACATCCGCTGCGTCAACCGCATCCCCTTCCGCCGGGGCCTCGGCTCGAGCGCGGCGGCGGCGCTGGGCGGCACGCTGGTGGCCACCGCGCTGAACGGCGCGCCCTGGGACGAGCAGTCGATCATCGAGTTCGTCGCCGGGCTCGAGGGCCATCCCGACAACGCCGCGGCGGCCCTGCTCGGCGGCCTGGTGGTGGTCACCCCGGGGGCGCCGTCGGTGACCATGGAGGTGCCCGAGGAGCTCTGCGCGGTGGTCTTCATCCCCG
>JAXDLS010000145.1:0-5831 GCA_034666485.1 Chloroflexota bacterium | reverse complement strand
TGGTGGTGGTCGACGAGGTGGCACGGGGCACCCTCGACCCGGCCGCGCCCAGCCTGACCGCGGGCGCCGCCTTCGCCACCGGGGCGGTGGTGGTGCTCGGCGACGTCAGCAAGGCGCTGGGGCTCGGCGGCCTGCGGGTGGGCTGGGTGAGCAGCGCGCGGCCCGCCCTGCTCGCCCGGGTGGCCGCGCTCAAGGACCTCACCAGCCTGGGCACCGCGGCGCCGAGCGAGCTGCTGGCGGCGCTCGCCCTCGAGCACCGGCGCACCCTCGCCGCCCGGGTCGCCCGCACCGCCCGCGCCAACCTCGGCGCCCTGGCCTGGTGGGTGGATGCGATCGAGGGAGCGGCGCTCACCGCCCCGGCCGACGGGCTGGTCGCCTTCCCCCGGCTGCCGGGGGCGATGGCGGCCCCCCACCGGCTGGACCGGCTGCGGCGCGAGGCCGGCGTGGCCGCCGTCCCCGGAAGCCTCTTCGGCGTCCCCGGACGGGTGCGGCTGGGGCTCGGCGCCGCCGAGGGCCGGTTCTCCCGGGCGCTGGAGGCGCTGGCGGGCCACGCCTGACGGCGCACAATCCTCCGGGTGTCCACCGCACCCCCGCCGGACGAGTGGGAGGTCGACCGCCTCGACCTCGACGCATACCTGGCGCGGGTCGGGCTCGCCGGGCCGCCGCCCCGGACGCCGCGGGGGCTGCGCCGGCTGCACCGCGCCCACGCCGCCGCCATCCCCTTCGAGAACCTCGACATCCCCCTGGGCCGGCCGATCCGGCTCGATCTCGACGCCATCCAGGGCAAGCTGGTCACCGGGGGCCGGGGCGGCTACTGCTACGAGCACAACCTCCTCTTCGCCGCGGTGCTCGAGCGCCTCGGCCTGGGCGTGCAGCGGCTCACCGCCCGGGTCCGCATGGGCTCCACCTCGATCCGCCCCCAGTCGCACATGCTGCTCCGGGTCGAGGCCGAGGGCATCGACTGGCTCGCGGACGTCGGCTTCGGCGGCGAGGGACTGCTCGAGCCGCTCCCCCTCGCCGACGGCGCGGTCACCGCGGCCGCGGGCTGGAACCACCAGCTCTCACGCGAGGACGAGCGGACCTGGGTGCTGCGCTCGCTCCATCCCGAGGGCTGGTTCGACCTGTACGCCTTCACCCTCGACCCCCAGCGCCGGGTCGACTACGAGGTCTTCAACCACTACGTCTCCACCCACCCGCGGTCGCCCTTCTCCACCCAGGTCCTGGTGCAGCGCTCGACGCCGGAGTGGCGGCTGACCCTCAGCGGGTTGCGACTGGTCGAGACCCGGCCCGACGGCACCGAGAGCGTCGCCGAGCTCGACGGCGCCTCCCTGGCGGGGACGCTGCGGGAGCGCTTCGGCATCCGCCTCGACGACGAGGAGGTGGCCCGGCTGCTCGCGTCGGGTCAGGCGGAGCGGGCGAGCCCCAGCAGCGGGGCCTCCTCGCGCACCACCTCGTAGCCCTGCGCCTTCCAGCCGCCCACCCCGTCGACCATCGACTCGACGTTCAGGTAGCCGAGGCGCATCACCGACTCGGCGGCGAGCAGCGAGCGTGTCCCGCCGGCGCAGTAGAGGGTGATCGGGGTCTCGCGGTCGGGCACCCGCTCCTCGAGCAGGACCTCGATGTAGCTCTTGCTGATGTGGATGGCGCCGGGGAGATGACCGGCCTCGTACTCGGCGCGCTCGCGGACGTCGATGAGGACGTGGCCGTCGTGCGCCGGCCGGGCGTGGACCGCCCCTGCGCTCACCTCGGGAACGACCTGGCGCGCGGCGGCGAGCAGGTCCCGAGCGGTCATCGCCATGCCGCGAGTCTAGGCGTGTGCCGGCTGGTTGTCAAACAATGTCGATCGGGTTAGTCAACAATTATCCGGTCTCGGGAGTGGGGAGGCTGAACCAGAAACGGGCCGAGCCGGGGCGCGCCTCGGCGCCCACCCGGCCCCCCGCCGCCTCGACCAGCTGCTTGACGATGGCCAGGCCGATCCCGGCGCCCCCGCGGGCCCGGTCGCGCGACTTCTCCACCCGGTAGAAGCGCTCGAAGAGGCGGGGCAGGTCGGTCGCGGGGATGGCCTCGTCGCCGTCGGTCGTGTTGGTCACGTGGACCAGGGCGTGGCCGTGCTCCAGCCCGGCGCCGATCCGCGCCCTGCCCCCCTCGGGGGTGTAGCGGAGCGCGTTCTGGAGCAGGTTGCCGAGCACCTGCGCGAGGTGGTCGGGATGGGCTCGCACCACCAGCGCCTCGGGGAGGTCGACCTCGAGCTCGATGCCGGCGCGCTGGAAGCCGGGCTGGTAGAGCTCGACCGCGCCCCGCACCGCCTGGGCGAGGTCGGTGTCGCTCGGCGGCGGGATGCGCCCGGCGTCGCCCTCGACGAGGAGGTCGAGCGAGCGGGAGAGCCGCACCAGCCGGTCGGCCTCCTCGTGGAGCGAGGTGAAGGTCTCGGGCGCAGGGGGGATCACCTCGTCGCGCAGCGCCTCCAGGTAGCCCTTGAGGTTGGTGAGCGGGGTGCGCAGCTCGTGGGCGGTGTTGGCGATGAGCTCGCGACGCATCCTCTCCTGCTCCTCGAGGCTCTCGGCCATGCGGTTGAAGGCCTCGGCGATGGCACGCGCCTCCTCGATGCCGACGTCGGGGACGCGCGCCGCGTAGTCGCCGCCGGCGATGCGCCGCGCCGCCTCGACGATGCGGCCGAAGGAGCGCGCCACCCGGTGGGCGAGGAACGCGGCGATGGCCACGCAGAGCACCGCGGCGGCGAGCAGCGCACCGACGAAGGTGTGGCCCACCGAGGAGTTGAACATCGCCCGCGAGTCGGCGGTGGACGCGCCGTGGCGCACCATCAGCTCGTCGAAGGTGGAGCGGCCGACGTCGAGCACGCCGACGGCGATGATCGCGACCGCCACCGCGGTCACCAGCAGCGAGGCCAGCGCCAGGCGGACGGCGATGCGCCGCGGCCGGATCACCCGACGTGCTCGGGAGCCGCCCGGTAGCCGGCGCCGCGCACCGTGGCGATGTAGCGGGGCACCTCGGCATCGTCGCCGAGCTTCTCGCGCAGCCGGCGGATGTGCACGTCGATGGTGCGGTCGAGCACCTCCACATAGTTGCTGCCGTAGAGGGCGTCGAGGAGCATCTCGCGGGTCAGCACCCGGCCGTCGGCCTCGACCAGGGCGGCGAGGAGGCGGAACTCGGCGGTGGTGAGCTGCACCAGCCGGCCCTGGCGGGTCACCTGGTGGCGGTCGAGGTCGATGACCAGGTCGGCGCGGCGCAGCACTCCGCGGTCGCCGTCGCGGCCGGCGGCCCGGGTGCTGCGGCGCAGGATCGCCTGCACCCGCACCACCAGCTCGGCCGGCGAGAAGGGCTTGGGGAGGTAGTCGTCGGCGCCCTGGTGGATGCCGGCGACCCGGTCGTCGGTGGAGCCGAGCGCGGAGAGCATCAGCACCGGGATGTCGGAGCGCTCGCGCAGCCGGCGGAGCACGCCGAGGCCGTCGAGCTCGGGGAGCATCACGTCGAGCACCACCAGCTGCGGGGCGTGGGCCTCGATCGCCGCCAGCGCGGCCCGGCCGTCGCGCGCCTCGACCACGGAGAAGCCCTCGCGCTCGAGGTAGGTGCGGACCAGCGAGACGATCTTGGCGTCGTCGTCGACGACCAGCACGGGGGCCACGGAGCTCATCGGTGACGGCAGTGTACGGAGGCCCCGTGTCGGCGGCATGACTCGCCGCCGGCGCGACCTCGCACCCCGTCACCAGCGCCGCGGCGTCCCTCCGGCGGGGCGCCCGGCGCCGTCATCCCTCCGAGATGCGCGGCTGCGACGATGCGCTCCGTGCCCGGCACCGACGCGCTCCACCGCTGCACCGTGGTCATCCCCGCCCTCGACGAGGCGGGCGCGATCGCCGAGGTGGTCCGCGGGGTGCCCGCCGGGCTGCACGCCGACGTCCTGGTCGTCGACAACGGCAGCCGCGACGGCACGGCCGCCGTCGCCGCCGCCGCCGGGGCCCGGGTGGTCCGCGAGCCGCGCCGCGGCTACGGCCGCGCCTGCCACACCGGCGTCGCCGCCAGCCCCGACGCCACCGTGGTGGTCTTCATCGACGGCGACGGCAGCATGCCCCCCGAGGAGATCGGCGCCCTGGTCGCGCCCATCGTCGAGGGCCGCGCCGACCTGGTGTGCGGGTCGCGCACCGCGCGCCGCGAGGCCGGCAGCATGCCCGCCCACCAGGCCCTCGGCAACCGCCTCGCCCTGGTGCTGCTCCACCGCCTCCACGGGGTGCGCCTCACCGACCTGGGGCCCTGCCGGGCGGTGCGCGGCGACCTGCTCCGCGAACTCGGGATGCGCCCCTCGCGCTTCGCCTGGCCGGCGGAGATGCTCGCCCGGGCGGCGCGGCACCGGGCCCGCATCGTCGAGGTCGACGTCGGCTACCGGCGGCGGCGGGCGGGCGCCTCCAAGGTGGGCGGCAGCCTGCGGGGGAGCGTCGGCGCCGGGCTGGGGATCGTCGGCGCGCTGCTCTGGCACCGGGTGGCGCCGCGGTGAGGCGCGGCGACCTGCTGGTGGTGCTGATGCGCTGGCCGGTGGCGGGCACGGGGAAGAGCCGGCTCGCCGCCGCGCTCGGGGCCGAGACCGCCCACCGCCTCCACCGCGGCCTGGTCGCCGACACCCTGGCGTGGTCGGCGGCGTGGCCGCGGCTGATCGCCTTCACCCCGCCCGAGGCCCGGGACCGGGTGGCCCGGGCGGCGCCGGGCGCGGCGCTGGCCGCCCAGCCCGGCGGCCACCTCGGTGACCGGCTCGCCCATGCCTTCGCCGGCGGCTTCGCTGCCGGGGCGCGCCGGGTGCTGCTGGTGGGCAGCGACAGCCCCACCCTCCCCGAGACGCTGCTCGAGGCCTGCGTCGAGGCGGCGGAGCCGGAGACGGTGTCGCTGGTGGGCGCGCTCGACGGCGGCTTCGTGGCGATGGCCGCGGCCCGGGCGGCGGCGGCCCGGCTGCCCGCCGTGTTCGACGGCGTGGAGTGGAGCACCTCCCGCACCGCCGCCCAGGTGACCGCCCGCGCCCATGCCGCCGGCCTCGCGGTGCGGGACGCGGGCCGCTGGTACGACGTCGACGAGGTCGCCGACCTCGACCGTCTCGCCGCCGACCTGGCCCGCGACCCGGGGCGCGCGCGGCACACCGCCGCGGCGATCGCCGGACGGATGGCGGTTGCGACGGCCCCGTGGGCTCCGGCCCGCTGAGGGCCCGGGACCTCGCCCCGTGGTGGATCGGCGGGGTGGCGGCGGCGGTGCTCCTCGCGGTCGCGGCCCTGCGCTGGGCCACCTTCCACAGCACCGCCTACGACCTCGCGTTCTTCGACCAGGTGGTGTGGAACGCCTCGGCGGGACACGGGCTGCGCTCGAGCTTCGTCGACTACGGCTTCCTCGGCCAGCACTTCGAGCCCGCCCTGCTGGTGCTGGTGCCGCTCTACCGGCTGCACCCGAGCCCGCTCTGGCTCCTCGGCGCCCAGTCGCTCGCCCTCGGCCTGGCGGTGGTGCCGCTGTGGGCGCTCGCCCGCGAGTGGCTGGCCACCCGGCGGGCCGCGCTGGTCGCCGGCATCGCCTACCTCCTCCAGGTGGGCCTGGCCCGGGCGGCGGGCTTCGACTTCCACACCGAGGCGCTGGCGGTGCCCTTCGTGTTCCTCGCCCTGCTCGGCGCGGCTCGGGGCAGCACCCCGCTGCTGCTCCTCGCCGGCTCGGTCCCGCTGCTCTGCAAGGAGGACGGCGCCCTGGTGACCATCGGCATCGGCGTGCTCGCGCTGGCGGTGCACCGCCGCCGCGCCGGGCTGGGGCTCGCCGCCGGCGGCCTGGCGGCGGGGGCGCTGGTCACCCTG
>JAXDLS010000144.1:0-2983 GCA_034666485.1 Chloroflexota bacterium | reverse complement strand
TGGTCCACGACCGCTGCGGGAGGCCGGTCCGGCCGCAGCTCGCCTGTGCGGGCTGCGGCGCCCTGGTCGGTGCCCGCGACACCGCCGCGGAGCGCGCTCCGGGGTACGCCGCCGAGCGGAACGCGCCGCCGCGGCGGAGACGGCGCTCTCACCGGGGCGACCAGCCCTCCGAGCAGACGCTGCCCTACAGCGAGACCATGGCGCTGCTCGGCGAGCGCTGGATCACGGTGATCGTCGCGGCCGCCTTCCTGCGCACCCGCCGCTTCGTCGAGTTCGAGCGGACCCTCGGGGTGCCGCCGACGCTGCTGACCCAGCGGCTGCGGACGCTGGTGCAGCTGGGGGTGCTGCGGCGGGCGCCGTCGGGAGCCAGGCCCGGCGTCCACGAGTACCGGCTCACCGAGAAGGGCCTGGCCTTCTTCCCGGTGATGGTGCTCGTGGCGCGCTGGGCGAACCGCTGGATGCCCACCCCGGCGGGCCCGCCGGTGCGGATCAGCCACCCCGCCAGCGGCGCGGTGCTCGAGCCGGTGCTCGCCTGCGATGCCTGCGGGGAGGCGCTGCAGCGGGTCGAGCTGCACGTCGCCGCACCAGGCCCGGTGCCGCGGTTGAAGCGACCCGACGGCGTATCATCGGCCTGACCCCTGGGGGAGCGGATGCTGAGAGGCCGCCACGCGGCGGCGACCCCGAGGACCGGGCCGGTAATGCGGCCCCGGCAACGGGATCCGGCCTGGACGGTGTCCGCCCGCCATGGCACACCCCATGTCCGTCATCCCCGAGCACACCACCGACCGCACCTCCGCCGTCCAGCGCCTCGCGCGGGTTCGCCTCTACGTGATCACCGCGGCCGAGGACCCGCCCGAGCGGGTGCTGGCGACGGTGCGCGCCGCCTGCGACGCCGGCGCCGAGGTGGTGCAGCTGCGCCGCAAGGGCGAGGACGCCCGCCTCACCCTGCGTCTCGCCGAGCGCTGCCGGGAGCTCGCCGCCCCCGGTGGCGGCACGCTGCTGATGGTCAACGACCGGCTCGACATCGCCATGGCGGCGGGCGCCGACGGCGTCCACCTCGGCCAGGACGACCTGCCCGTGGCCGCCGCCCGCCGGCTCTGGCCGGAGGGGCTGGTGGGCCGCTCCACCCACTCGCTCGGCCAGGCGCTCGCCGCCCAGGCCGAGGGCGCCGACTACATCGGCGTCGGGCCGGTGTGGGCCACCCCGACCAAGCCCGGCCGCCCCGCCGTCGGCCTCGAGCTGGTGGGCGCGGTCGCCGCCGCCGGGCTGCGCATCCCCTGGGTGGCGATCGGCGGGATCGACCCGGCCACCGTCGCGGCGGTGCTGGGCGCGGGGGCGCGCTCGGTGGCGGTGGTGCGCGCGGTGTCCGCCGCCGCCGATCCCGCCGCCGCCGCCCGCCGGCTCCACGCCTCGGTGTGCGCCGCGGTGGCCGCGTGACCGTGCCCATCACCCTCAACGGCGACCCCGCCGAGGTCGACCCGGGCAGCACCCTGGCCGCGCTCCTCGAGCGGCTGGGGATCGAGCCGCGCCGGGTGGTGGTCGAGCACAACCGCCGGGTGCTGCGCGCCGGCGACTACGAGACCGCGGTGCTCGGCGCCGGTGACGAGGTCGAGATCGTCCAGCTCGTGGGCGGCGGCTAGCCCGTGCCGCCCGTGACTCAGAGAGGTGCCGACATGGCCGTGACCACCCCCGCCGCCGACCGCCTGGAGATCGGCGGCGCCGTGCTCGAGAGCCGTCTCATCCACGGCACCGGGCGCTTTCCCTCCGACACGGTGCTGCGCGAGTGCCTGGAGGCGGCGCGGCCGCAGATGATCACCCTCGCCATCCGCCGGCTCGCCCTCGACGGCGGCGGCCGCAATGAGCTCGAGGACGTCGACCTCGGCGGCTACACCCTGCTCCCCAACACCGCCGGGGCGACCACCGTCGCCCAGGCGGTGCGCCTCGCCCACCTCGCCCGGGCGGCGAGCCTCAGCGACCTCATCAAGGTGGAGGTCATCGGCGACGAGCGGACCCTGCTCCCCGATCCCGTCGCCACCCTCGAGGCCACCCGCGTGCTCGTCGAGGACGGCTTCACCGTGCTGCCCTACTGCAGCGACGACGTGGTGCTGGCGCTCCGGCTCGAGGAGGCGGGAGCGGCCGCGGTGATGCCCGGCGCCGCCCCCATCGGCACCACCCTGGGCATCCAGAACCCGCTCAACCTGCAGCTGATCATCGAACGGGTCTCGGTGCCGGTGGTGGTCGACGCCGGCCTGGGAGTGCCCAGCGAGGCGGCGCGCTGCCTGGAGTGGGGCGCCGCCGCGGTGCTGGTGAACACCGCCATCGCCCGCGCTCAGAACCCGCCGGAGATGGCCCGCGCCTTCGCCGAGGCGGTGGTCGCCGGCCGTCGCGCCCACCTCGCCGGGCGCGCCTCGATCAGCCTGGAGGCGGTCGCCTCGAGCCCGCGCCCGGGGACGGTCGGCTCCTGACCGCCCGGCTGCGCGAGCGCCGCTTCGACGAGCCGGGGGCGACCCTCGCCGAGGTGGGGGAGGAGGAGGTGCTCGCGCGTCTCATCGCCGGCGCCGTGCCCGGCGAGGGGGTGCTGGTCGGTCCGGGTGACGACGCCGCGGTCTGGCAGCCGCCCGCCGGCATGGCGGTGGTGGTGAGCCAGGACGCGCTGGTCGAGGGCGAGGACTTCCGCCGCGAGTGGACCGGCCCCCACCAGCTGGGCCGCCGCTGCCTCGAGGTGGCGCTCAGCGACCTCGCCGCCATGGGCGCGGTGCCGGGCTGGTGCACCGTCACCCTCTGCCTCCCCGCCACCACCGTCCTGGACGACGTGCTCGCCCTCACCCTGGGGCTGCGCGAGGCGGGGGCGGAGGTGGGCTGCAGCCTGGTCGGCGGCGACCTCAGCGGCATCCGCGGCCCGCTGGTGGTCGACGTCTGCGTCGGCGGGTGGGTCGACCCCGGCCGCGTCCTGCGCCGGGACGCCGGACGCGCCGGCGACCGG
>JAXDLS010000143.1:0-7658 GCA_034666485.1 Chloroflexota bacterium | reverse complement strand
CCGGGGTGCGCCCCTGGCAGCTCGCGATCGGGCTCGGCCAGGTGGGCGAGTTCAGCTTCGTGCTCGGCTCCATCGGGGTGGCCCGGCACGTCATCCCCGCCGAGGTCTACACCGCGCTGCTCGCCGCCGTGGTGCTCACCATCGCCCTCTCCACGGTGCTGGTGCGGCTCCCGCCGAGGTTGGCAGAAAGCTGACGGTCAGAGTCCTATCGGCCACTGGCCCGGCGGAGTGGGGCGTCGTAGCGTTCCGGACATGGAGATCGTGCTGCTGGTGATGATCGTGGTGCTCGCCCTGGCGAGCCCGCTGTGGGGTGCCGACACCCGTGACGGCCGCGACTGGCAGCCACGGTCGGACTGGCAGGCGCGCGAGGAGCTGCGGAGCGCCAGGGCTCGCACGGGGGCGTCCTGACCCTTGACGGGCGACCGGTTGCGATATATCGTGATCCAACGTAAGCCATCGTTGGAGGTCCGTCATGTCGACCCACGTTCCCCCGTCCGACCCGTGGATGCACTGGCGCCAGGGTGCCGAGCAGATTCGTGATCGCATCCACCACGCGCGCCACCACCGCGGCCCCGGCCGGCCGCCCTTCGGCCCCGGCGCCTTCGGCCGCGGCTTCCCCTTCGGTCCGCCCTTCCCCGGCGGCGGCCGGCGCGCGGGGCGCGGTGACATCCGCGCCGCCATCCTCGCCCTGCTCGCCGAGCAGCCGATGCACGGCTACCAGATCATCCAGGAGCTGACCGAGCGCAGCGGCGGCGCCTGGCGGCCCAGCCCGGGCTCCGTCTACCCCACCCTGCAGCAGCTCGAGGACGAGGGCCTGGTGAGGGCCGTCCAGACCGAGGCGGGGCGGCGGGTCCACGAGCTCACCGACGCGGGACGCGCCGAGGCCGCCGCCACCGGCCGGGAGAGCGCGCCCTGGCAGGACGCGGCGGAGGAGCGGACCGGTGAGGCCGGGGGGATGCGCGAGCTCCTCTTCCAGGTGGCCGCGGCGACCTGGCAGGTGGCGCAGGCGGGGTCGAGCCCGCAGCAGGCCGCCGCCGCCGAGGTCCTCCGCGAGACCCGGCGGCGCCTCTACCAGCTGCTCGCCGACGACGCGCCGGGATCCGATCAGCCCAGCCGGTAGATGCCCGAGGCGTCCGAGTAGTACAGGGCGTGGTTGGGGCCCTGCCTGATGTCGAGCCTGCACAGGGGAGCCGCGGCCGCGACCGTCGCCGGGCTCCCCGGGGTGAGGATGCGCCCCCCCGAGTTGAAGGTGCAGAAGACCAGGTGCCCGGCGTAGCCGGGGGGTCCTGAGGCGTCGACGAAGGTGGCCCCGGTGGGCACCACCGTCGACGCCTCGCTGCTCCAGTCGGGGGCGGGCTGGCCGCCGCAGCTCGTGGCCGGTGCGATCGGATGGCTGTAGCCGTAGCAGAGCGGCCACTGGTGCCCGCTGCCCCGGGCCACCGACGCGATCACCGTGTCGTAGCCGGTCGACGGGCTGCCGGCGTCTCCGGAGGGGCCGTTGTTGATGATCGCCACCTGCCCGCTCGCCGCGACGGCGATGCCGAAGGGGTTGCGCAGGCCGTAGGCCCACACCGCGTTGCCGAAGGGGTTGTCGGCGGGGATGCCGCCGTCGGGGTTGTAGCGCAGCAGCTTGCCCCGGACGTCGCCGGTGTTCTGCGCGGCGCCGGGGGTGTGCTCCTCCCCGAGGGTGACGAAGAGGTGGCCGTCCGGCGCGAACGCGAGGCGCCCTCCCTTGTGGCAGCAGTCGCCGCCCGCCGGGAGGGTGAGGATGGTGGTGGCGTTGGTGCCCGTGCCCGCGCAGTCGGTCCAGCGCACCACCGTCTGGTGGGCGCGGTCGGTGTTCGAGTAGAAGGCGTAGACGAGGTGGTCGTGGGCGAAGGTGGGAGCGATGGCGAGCCCGAGCAGCCCCCGCTCGCTGTAGCCACCGCCCGCCTCGGTGGTGACCGTCGGCACCGTGGCGAAGACCTTCGAGGCGCCGTTCTGCCAGACCCGCACCGTCCCCGCGCGCTCCGCCCAGAACAGCCGCCCGTCGGGGGCGAAGGCGAGCGCCGTCGGGTAGGCGGCGGAGACGGTCCCGGCCGGCGGTGCCTGCGCGCCGAGGGCGCAGGGACTGGCCGGCGCCGGCGTCACCGCGGGCACGGCGGTGGTGGCGGTCGGCGTGGACGCCGCGCCCGTGGACGTGGTGGCCGTGGCGCGCGGAGTGGTCGACGCCGACCCGCTTCCGCAGGCGGCGAGCACCAGAGCCAGCAGCACCGCGGACGCGCTCGCGAGGGTCATGCCGGCATCCTAACGCGGTCCTCCCCCACCGCCCCGGAGTCGCGCGGCGGTACGCAACGCGCGGGAGGAATGTCCGGATTCGGACTTCCCCGTAACCCGGTCCGGTACTACGATTCGACGTGGAGGGATCGGATCGTTGGGCACGGTGACCATCGCCGCCAGCTACGGGTCGGGGGGAGGCGTCATCGCTCGCGCCGTCGCCGAGCGTCTCGGGCTGCCGCTGCTCGACCGGGCCATCCCCGCGTCGCTCGCCACCGAGCTCGCCGAGCCGCTGCTGGCGGCGCTCGCCGATGACGAGCGTCACGAGGGGGGGCTGGTGGGACGGCTCTTCGGCCGCGCCGTCACCGTCAGCGGCTACCACCAGGGCGCGCCCATCACCATCCCTCTCGGCGACGACGACCTCGTGGACCGCACCGAGGAGGTGATCCGCTGCGTCGCCCGGCGCCGCGGGGCGGTGGTGCTGGGACGGGCGGGGATGCTCGTGCTCCGCGGCTGGCCGCAGACCCTGCACGTGCGCCTCGACGGCCCGCCCGAGGCGCGGCGACGCCAGGCCATGGAGCACGAGGGGCTCGACACCGAGACCGCGGCACGGCAGCAGGTCGCCACCGACCGCGCCCGCGCCGCCTACATCCGCCACTTCTATCGCGACCGGGGGCGGTGGGAGGATCCCTGCCTCTACCACCTGGTGCTGGACAGCACCGTGCTCTCCTTCGACGCCTGCGTGAAGCTGATCGTGACCGCCGCGCGGGCCCGGTGCGGGCTCGCCGCACGCTCCGCCTCGTCGACGGCGAAGGCCGCGCCCGCACCCCGGGGGTAGCCGGGCGCTCCCGGCGCCGGCGACCGCCTACGAGCCGGTGACCTTGGCGGGCATTGCCGCGACCAGCACCTCGTACCTCTCCACCTCCAGAGCGGTGGCGCCGATCCGCTCCGCCAGGCGTGCCCGCTGCTCCGCCGTCACCTCCTCAGCGGCCTCGCGGTCCGAGGCGGTCTCCCAGCCCGTGGCCACGAAGTAGCGGCCCGTGGACCGGTCGACGCCGGCGACGAACGCCCTGAAGCCCGCAAGCGTCGAGGCCAGGGCGACCCCTTCGCGCAGCTGGGCGAGCGCCTCGCCAGCGGCGTCCGCGTTCCCCGTGGCCCGGCTGAGGCGCACCGCGTTCCCGGGGGCGGGCGCACCACGGCGCTCCATCAGGATGACCTCGTACTGCTCGAGGCTGAGCGGCTCGAGGGTCTGCACCGCGGTCATGCGATCGCGGAGGTCGGCGAGCGCGCCGGCGCTCCGGTCCAGCGTCTCCTCGCTCTCCCAGTAGGTCGCCACCGCTGCGGCGCCGGTGTCGTGATCGGCGATGACGACGACGCCCACGAACCCGGGCTGAGCGCGCATCACCGGCACCGCCTCACGCTCGAAGATCACCCGCCCCTCCTCCGTCCCCTCGGGGGACCCCTTCACACGCACCAGCCTTGCATGCACGGCGTCACCTCCTCTCCCCGGCCTGCTCCACCGGGGCAGGCAAGGCTACTCCCACCCGCCGTTGGTGGAAAGCGCGGAGTGCGTGGGACTGTCGCGACTGCAGACGTGTGCATCGCCGGTGTCCAGTCGCCACCAGAGCGCGCTGCTGTACGATGTCCCCGAGCCGTCAGCCGGCTGTCGACGTGTGAAGAGGCGCTCATGGCGAGGAATGCAGTCCATGCGGCGCTGGCGGCGATCGCCGCGGCCGGCGTGGCGTCCTGCTCGGGAGGTGGCGGAGCACAGTCCAGCGCCACCGCGAGCCGGGCGCCGGCCAGCGCGATGCCCACCCCCGCGACGGTGCCCACCCGCGATCTCGCGGTGGCGCTGCGCGCGGTGGTGACCCAGGGGGGCGCCGAGCTCACCGCCACCGGCAACGACCTGCAGCGTGCCCGCAGCCTCGACCAGGCGGCCCAGACCATGGGCGACCACGCCACCACCCTGAGCGGCCTCCACCAGACTCTCGAGCAGCTCCCGGCATTCCCGGTTGCGCAGACGCAGAAGGATGTCAGACAGCTGAGCAGCGACCTTGCCGGCCTGTCGTCGGTCATCAGCGCCATGCTCGCCGCCGAGGTCAGCGAGTACGCGCAGTACAGGCAGCGCATCAACGCGCAGATCCCGGTGGTCAGCAGGGACCTGGTCGCCGTCGGCAACGGGCTGAAGGGGTACTGAGCGAGCCGGTCGCGTCCCTACCAGGGTGCCTGCAGCGCCTCCGCGAGGAACCGGCTGAGCGGCGCCGCGGTGCGGCAGGCGTCGACGAAGCGATCCATGAATCCGGGGTCACAGACGTCCGCCTCGCTGTAGCGCGCGTGCCAGACGTAGCTCTTCCGCTTCAGGTCGTCGACGCGCGGGTGCGCCGGGTCGTACCCCTGGGGTGCGCGCTTCAGTGCATCGCCCATGGTGACGAACGCGGGCGCGAAGGCGGGGTCGTCGACGATCGCCATCCAGTCGTCGGTGCGGTCGACGATGGCGTCGCGGACCAGCCGCAGCGTGGGGCCGTCGGGCATGTGCACCCCGCCGCCGGCAAACGACTCGCCGGGCTCGAGGTGCAGGTAGAAACCGGGCGCGGGGCCGTCCCTGCCGCGGTCGTGACCGAACGACATGCCCACCGCGGTCTTGTACGGACTCTTGTCCGCGGAGAAGCGGACGTCGCGGTGGATGCGGAAGAGCGAGCCGCCCACCGGCCGCGGGTCGGCGACGATGTGCCCGCTGATCCGGTGGAGCGAGGGGCCGACCCCGGCGACGAAGCGCAGCGCGGGGTCGCGGACGTCGGACTCGTATCGCGGGCGGTTGCGCTGAAACCAGTCGCGATGATTGTTCGCGCGCAGTTCGCGCAGGAACTCGAACAGGGCCGGAGTGAAATGGGCCTGCCTCGAGCTCACGCGACCAGCCCGCGTGATCGATGACCCGCGAGTCCGGTCACCGTCGAAACGGTGACCGGACGTCGCAGATCAACCGCTCAGGCCGACTTGACCTGGCGCGCGCGGGGACCCTTGTCGCTCCGCTCGATCTCGAAGCTCACGCGCTCTCCGGCGCCAAGCGAGTCGAACTCGAGCGAGCTGTCGAGCCCACTGCGGTGGAAGAAGTACTCCTGCCCGTCGTCAGCGGCGATGAAGCCGAAACCACGATCGGACACGACCTTCTTGACACTACCAGTCAACATTCTGGGCTGTCTCCAACACCTTCCCGAAGACTTCACTCACGAGCGCGCGTCCGATTCGAGAAGGCGGGTACGACGACGAGCGACCGGCGGCCCCTGTGGACCGACTGGTTGGAGAGTACCACGGGCGCGCAAAACCATGCCTCAGGCGCCGCCGCGCTGCAGCACCAGCGGGTAGACCGGCCCCGCACCCGCCTCGCGGAGGAGCGCGCTCAGCACGGTGAGCGTCCAGCCCGATCCGGCGAGGTCGTCGACGAGGAGCAGGGGCCCGGCGGGCGGCGACCCGGCGAGCGTGAAGCCGCCGAGAACGTTGCGGCAGAGGTGGGCGCTGTTCTCCAGCTCCGCCTGGAACGGGGCCTCCGCGCCGGAGCGCTCGAGCAGCGGGAGCACGGGCAGCCGGCCGATCCGGCCGAGGGCGGCGGTCACCCCCTCGACCAGCGCACGGCGCCGCCGCGAGGGCACGGGCACGATGCCGACGGGGCGGCCCTGCGGCCACCCCCAGCGGGCGAGCACCCCGACCAGCCCGTCCACCAGCTCGGTGGGCAGCGCCGCGGAGGGGTCGCCGAGGAGGGGCCGGAGCAGCCGCGCGTATCCCGGCTGCAGCGCCTCGCACAGCGCCCGCCCGGCCTCGGCGCGGAGCCCGGCGGCGATGGCCCCGCGGCGAACCTCGAGCCCGGACGGCCACATCTTCCGCGGCTCGATGACGAGGTCGCCGTCGCGGGCGCTGCGCTCCGCCTCGGCCACCAGCGCGACCGGGACCTCGGTGGACCAGGGCCGGCCGGTGCAGTTGTCGCAGCGGCCGCAGCGGGTCTCCGCGTCCACCTGGGGGTCGTCGAGGGCGGCGCGGAGGAAGGCCATGCGGCACCGGTCCGTGCGGGCATAGGCGAGCATCTCCCGGGCGTCGGCCTCGCGCACCGCCCGCACGCGGGCATAGCGCTCCTGGGCGTACTCCCAGGGCCGGCCGGTGCGCACCCAGCCGCCCTTGGCGTGCTCCACCGCCCCCTCGACGTCGAGCACCCGCAGCATCGTGGAGAGGCGCGAGCGCCGGATGTCGACCCTCGCCTCGATCGCCGCCTCGCCAAGCGGGCGGCCGGCGTGTTCGAGGGTGGCGACCACCGCCTCGGCCTGCTCGCGGGGGGGGAAGGCGGTGGTCTCGAAGTAGCGCCACACGGCGACGTCGTCGGGAGAGGGCAGAAGGACCACGTCGGCGCGTGGGATGGCGCGACCGGCGCGTCCGACCATCTGGTAGTAGGAGACCGCCGAGCTCGGAGCGCCCAGGTGGACGACGAAGGCGAGGTCGGGCTTGTCGTAGCCCATCCCCAGCGCGCTGGTCGCGACCACCACCCGCAGCCGGTTCGCGCGGAGCGCCTCCTCGATGGCGATCCGCTCCTCGGGCTCGGTCTGGCTCGTGTAGCCCCGGGCGTCGATGCCCCGGAGGCGGAGGAAGCCGGCCAGCCGCTCCGCCTCGGCGACGGTCAGCGTGTAGACGATGCCGGCGCCGGCGAAGCCGGGCAGGTTGGCCGCGATCCACGCGTAGCGCTCCGCCGCGGTGGCGAGGTGGACGACACCGAGGCGCAGGCTCTCCCGGTCGAGGTCGCCACGCAGCACCAGCGGCTCCACGCCGAGCTGGGTGGCCACGTCCTCGACGACGCTCGCGGTGGCGGTCGCGGTGGTGGCCAGCACCGGCGTGCCCTCGGCCAGCAGCGGCAGCAGGGTGCGCACCCGGAAGTAGTCCGGGCGGAAGTCGTGGCCCCACTGGCTGATGCAGTGGGCCTCGTCGATCACCAGCATCCCGGTGCCGGCGGCGAGGCCGGGCAGCACCTCCTCGCGGAAGGAGCGGTTGTTCAGTCGCTCGGGGCTGACCAGCAGCAGGTCGATCCCGCCCCCGCGGAGCTCGCCGAGGATCTCCGGCCAGTCGGCCTGGTTGCTCGAGTTCAGGGTGGCGGCGCGCACCCCCAGGCGGGTGGCCGCCTCGACCTGGTCACGCATCAGCGCCAGCAGCGGGCTGACCAGGAGCACCGGCCCGGAGCCGCGCTCGCGGAGCAGACGGGTGGCGATCATGTAGACCGCCGACTTCCCCCAGCCGGTTCGCTGCACCACCAGCACCCGGGCGGCGTCGTCCACGAGCGCGGCGATCGCCCGTGCCTGATCGGTGTGCAGGGTGGCGCCGGGGATCGCCTGCGAGAGCAGATCCTCGGCGCGGCCGGCGGTGCTGAC
>JAXDLS010000142.1:0-4090 GCA_034666485.1 Chloroflexota bacterium | reverse complement strand
AATATGGACCTTCCCACCGGGACGATTCCGGCCGAGCTCATGCTGAGGAAGCTTCGGGCGGGCTGGGAGATGAGCGGCAGCTTTGGGAGCGACCCGCCGAAGGCCGACGTGTGCGGCAGATTCGGTGAGTATCGCCAGTGGGTCAAGGGCCGATTCACGAGAAACGGCCAACTGGCGCCCAAGACGCTCCCGGACGGCAAGCTCGAGCCCGACAGGTTCCGGGAGGACGGAGACACCCAGGGACTCAAGTACGGTTACCACGGGATCAGGTTTTCGGGGAGCAAGTTCACCAGGCCCGACCAGGCCACCGGCCAGACCTGGAAAGGTCAGGACGATCCAGGGATGGTCGCCAAGGACCCTGGTGACACGCTGGGTGTCGAGCTCGACTTCCGCGGCGAGTTCATCGACACGCGGCACCCCACGACGCCGCTGGGGGAGTCGACCTGGCGCGTCGCCGGCGAGGCCACGTACCCAGGTTCCGCAGCACCTCCGGCCGCCTCCGGCCCCATCGGGTCCGGCCGCGAGTCGCGTGGCTACGGAGGGGGCGTCATCACCGCCTCCTCGGAGCCCGTGCCGACCGAGTAGAGGAACGCCGGCCGGGCCGTTCCTGGGACCGGCGCCTCAGCAGAGAGGCGGCGAGGGGGCGTGGATCGAGGTGGAGGCACCTCCGCCGTGGCAGCGGATGTCGTCGGCGAACCAGCCGTCGGTGGTGCGCAGCACCAGGACGTCGAACTGGATGGGGGTGCCGTTGACGGTGAGGTCGACCTCGACCGTGTAGCTGTCGATGGCGGGCAGCACGGTCGGCGCCTTGATGCTCACGCCCTGCCACTGGGCCTGGCACCGGCACAGCTGCTCGACCCCGCGCACGGGGTGCTGGTTGAGCCGGTCGGCCAGCCGGGCGGTGACCGGGCAGGCGCCGTAGCCGGTGGACCCCGTGCTCGGGCAGGTGGCGGACCCCGACGAGGGGTAGAGGTCGGCGGCGACGGTTGCGTCGCCGCGCGAGTCCTCGTACGGCACCCGGGTCACCCCGCCCTCGGCGGGGGGCGGGGTCGCCGCCGCCGTCGGCGAGGGCGACGGCGTGGGGGTGGGCTGCGCCGTCGGCGACGGCGACGGCGAGGGGGTCGCGGTGGGCGGCGCGGTGGTGTCGGGCAGCGGCGGGGCGGTGGCCCTGGCGACCCCGCCGGACGACCCGCAGGCGGAGAGCAGCAGCGCGGCGAGGGCGGCGGCGAGCAGGGGTCGGCGGCGCGTCACCGGGCGGGTATAGCAGGTCGGCCGCAGGCCACGAGAACGGGGGAGGACGGGGGCGCGGGCTCCTGGGCTATCGTCGAGCCCCGATTCCCGCTCATCCCCGTGGAGGAACGACATGGCCGTCGAGGTGGGCTCCGAGGCCCCCGACTTCACCCTCAAGGACGAGAACGGCAAGGACGTCACCCTCTCCGACCTGCGCGGTCGCAACGTGGTGCTGATGTTCTATCCGCTGGCGTTCAGCGGCGTCTGCACCAAGGAGCTGCACGACATCAGCTCCGCCGCCGACCGCTACCAGGCCGCCAACGCCGAGGTGCTCGCGGTCTCGGTGGACAGCCACTACACCCTCGCCGCCTTCAAGCGCGACGAGGACCTGAGCGCGCACATGCTCGCCGACTTCCACCCCAAGGGGGCGGTGGCGGAGCAGTACGGCACCTACCTGGACGGGCTCGGCTTCGCCGCCCGCGCCACCTACGTCATCGACAAGGACGGCAGGGTGGTCCACAAGGTGACCAGCGAGGTGCTCCAGCCCCGCGACCAGGAGGAGTACCTGACCGCGCTGGCGGCCTGCCCCGTCTAGAGCTCGGGAACCTGCGGGCGCGGCGGCGCGTCCTCTCTCCGAGCTCCCAGGCCGGGGGCAGGAGGAGATGACATGCACCGGAAGCTTCTGGCGGCCGCCGCGCTCGCGGGCGGGCTCGCCGTGCTGGGCACCGTCCCCGCCGCGGCGTGCGGGGGGCTGGTGGCCCCGAACGGGGCGGTCCGCCTCGCCCGGGCCACCACCTTCGTCGCCTGGGAGGGCGGCGTCGAGCACTACATGACCAGCTTCGGCTACCAGGGCGACGTGCCCGGCCTGGGCTGGATCGTCCCCCTGCCCGCGGTGCCCGACAGGGTCGAGAAGGGCGGCGGCTGGACCCTGCAGCGGCTGCAGCGCGAGACCCACCCCGCGGTCGCCGACTCCTTTGCCGTCAAGGGCCTCGCCCCCGCCGCCGCCACCGCCGAGGTGCTCCAGCAGGTCCAGATCGACGCCCTCGACATCACCGTGCTGAAGGGCAGCGGCCAGGCGGTGGTGGACTGGTGCAGGCAGAACGGCTTCACCCTCCCCGACGAGACCCGCGCCCACCTGCTCGCCTACGCGGTCACCAGCCCGATCTTCATGGCCGCCAGGTACGACATCGGCGCGGCCCGCGAGCGCGGCCAGTTCACCGGCGACGGCACCCCGGTGCTGATCACCATGCACACCCCCCACCTCTGGGTGCCGCTGGAGGTGCTCGCCAACGCCCTCGACCCGGTGGTCGCCGACCTCTACCTGCTCACCGCCACCCAGCCGTCGGCGCCGGAGACCCTGGCCCCGGGCTTCGTCCTGGTCTCCCAGCAGCGCATGAGCCCGCAGCTGCAGCGCGACCTGAGCAGCGACCGCAACATGTCGTGGGTGCCCCAGCAGGGCTGGCTCAGCTACCTCACCCTCAACGCCCCCAGCCCCCAGGTCACCTACGACATGAGCGTGACCCCGGACGGCGGGGTGCGGCTGGCGTCCATGGGCGTCGGCCCGGTGGCGGGGGCCAGGGTCCCGGCGCTGGCGCCGTCCCCGGCCCCGTCCTGGCGGACGCCGCTGATCGCGGGGGGCATCGTCCTCGGCGGGCTGGTGCTCGCCGCCGTGATCTCCCTCGCCGGCCTGCGGCTGCGGCGCCGCGGGGCCTGAGCCCGGGTCCCGGTCGGGGGAGGCTACCCGGCCTCCCCCGGCAGGTTCTCGATCTCCACCGGCTCGAGCGCCTCGGCGAGCGGGAAGCCGAGCACCCGCGAGTAGAAGGAGAGCTCGCCGTCGAGCGAGCGGCGGATGTTGGCGGCGATGCGGAAGCCGTGCTGCTCGCCCGCGAAGGGCACGTAGGCGCAGGGGATGCCCTTGCGCTTCAGCGCCTCGAACATCAGCTCGGCCTGGTTGGGCGGGACGATCCTGTCCTCGAGCCCCTGGAAGAGGATCACCGGGCAGCTGAGCAGGTCGGTGTGGTTGATCGGCGAGCGGTCCCGGTACAGCTCCGCGGCCTCGGGGAGGGGGCCGATGAGCCGGTCGAGGTAGCGGGATTCGAACTTGTGGGTGTCGCCGACGAAGACCTCGAGGTCGCCGATGCCGAAGTGGCTGGCCCCCGCCGAGAAGGTGTCGCGGAAGGTGAGCGCGCAGAGGGTGGTGTAGCCGCCGGCGCTGCCCCCGGAGATCATCAGCCGGCGCGGGTCGGCGTCGCCCCGCTCGACCAGGAAGCGGGCGCCGTTGGCGCAGTCGTCGACGTCGACCACCCCCCAGCTGCCGTAGAGGCGCTCGCGGTACTCGCGCCCGTAGCCGGTGCTGCCCCCGTAGTTGACGTCGAGCACGGCGATGCCCCGGCTGGTCCAGTACTGGATGGGCAGCTTGAGCAGCGTGGTCGCCGCCGCGGTGGGGCCGCCGTGGGTCTCCACCAGCAGCGGCGGCCGCTCGTCGACGGGGCCGCGCAGCTCGGGGTTCCGCGGCGGGTAGTAGAGCCCGTGCGCGGTGCGGCCGCCCTCGGTGGGGAACTCGACCGCCTCCGGCTGCGACAGGTACCCCTGGTCGATCTCCAGGCTGCTGCTGCGGCGCAGCACCTCGGTGGCCCCGCTCTCGACGTCCACGTGCACCAGGGCGGCGGCGAGAGCGGGCGAGCCGCCGGCGAACACCACCCCGCCCTCGTGGGCCCGCAGCCACGGGCTGATCTCGGTGAACGGGGTCCGCACCTCGCACAGCCCGGTCTCGGGATGCAGCTCGAAGAGCCGCCACTCGCCCCGCCGGGTCGCGGCGCAGACGATGCGCTCCTCGGCGAGGAAGGTGTAGGTGGTCCAG
>JAXDLS010000141.1:0-11966 GCA_034666485.1 Chloroflexota bacterium | reverse complement strand
GGCCGGCGAGCAGGCCACGCCAGGCACCGGCACCGGACGCCGGGCGAGCCTCGACCTCGTCGGAGTTGGTGAGCCGGTCGGCCTCGAGCACGGCGAGACGCTCGGCCGGCAGGCGCATCCCCATCAGGTACATGAGGACGTCGGGGCTGACGATCTCACACACGTGGGTGCCGAAGTGGGCCAGCTCTCTCTGCACCGGACCCTCTCCGGCGAGGAGCTGCGCGTAGAAGGTCTGGCGCTGGGGGTCCCAGCCGTACTCCCAGGTGCAGCCGGGCTCGTCCGCCGTCAGGTGACGCCGGCTCATGGTGCTCATTCCTCCGCCAGTCGACGATCGCACGGGCCCTTCCGGAGCCCCCCGGCGCCCCGGTCTCCCGCAGGGGAAGGTGTGCGGGAGTCTGGTGAGAACACGCGGACGCCGTGGTTAAGAGTGCTTTAAGAATCGGCCACAGTGTTAACCGATCCCTCGCCAGGGACGGGATGGGCGCCCCCTCCGCGCTCCGTCCCCGGCCGGGGGCCCCGCTACCGCCCCAGGCAGCCGAGCAGGGGCATGCAGGCGGGTGCCGGGCTGGCCACGCCGGGCGCCACGGCGACGGAGGTCACGACTCCGTCGAGCGCCCCACCGAGCGAGGTCACCGTGGCCGCGCCCGGCGCGGTCGCGGCCGCCGAGCCACCGCCCGCCTGCACCGGCCCTCCCGCGCCGGGAACGCCAGCGGCGACGCCGTTCAGCACCCCCGTGACCGCTCCGAGCAGCGGGACGGCGGTGGAGACGGCGGAGACGGTGCCCCCGGCCACGGAGACCACGTCGCGGACGGTGGTGCCGAGCGGCGCGCCGAGGGCGGGCGTGGAGGAGGCGGTGAGGACCGGTCCGGAGGACGCTCCACCCGCCGCGGTGGTGGGACCCATGACGGTGACGGCGGCGACGCCCGCCGCCGTCGCGGCGGTCGCGCCCGCCGGTGCGACCGCCGGCAGCAGGGTCGAGGTGGCGGGCAGCGCCGGGGTGGAGCCCACCGGCAGGCTGTCGCCGCCGTCCGGCCGGAAGCCGCCCGGGCCGCCGTCGCCCCCGTCTCCCCCGGCCGCGGACGAACGCGGCGGGGACGAGTTGGCGACGACGCCGCCCGAGCTGGTGCCGAGCAGGAGGGCGCTGGAGGCGCCGCACGCGGCGGCGGCGACGACCACGATGGCCATCCGGCGGGGGGACGTGGGAGACATGGGGGGTCCTTCGGTGGGCGACACCCCACCTGGGTCCGCCGGGGAGGGGGGAACCCCGACAGGACAGAAACGCCAAAAGCCGGCAGATCCCTGCGGTGGGCTCTGGACGGGGGGACGTCGTCCACCAGCAGAAAAATGTGACGTATGTCACGGACCGGGAGAAGACGCCCGGATAGGCTTGGCGGCGAGAGCCGCCGCCAGAGCGTCGACGAGGGGTGAGACTGTGATCACTGAGCCGAGCCCGCCCGCCTCGGTGCGGAAGAAGGTCGACCGCGACGAGGTCTTCGTCGAGTTCACGAAGAGCATCTGCCCGGTCTGCAAGGCGGTCATCGACGCCCAGGTCAACGTCCGCGACGACAAGGTCTACCTCCGGAAGCGCTGCCGGGAGCACGGCGAGTTCGAGGCGCTCGTCTACGGCGACGCGAAGATGTACTTCGACTCGGTGCGGTTCAACAAGCCGGGCACCATCCCCCTCGAGTTCCAGACCGAGGTGGTCGACGGCTGCCCGCTCGACTGCGGCCTCTGCCCCGAGCACAAGCAGCACGCCTGCCTGGGGATCATCGAGGTCAACACCAACTGCAACCTCGACTGTCCCATCTGCTTCGCCGACTCCGGCCACCAGCCGGACGGCTACTCGCTGAGCCTCGAGCAGGTCGATCGCATGCTCGACGTCTTCGTCGCCAGCGAGGGCGAGGCCGAGGTGATCATGCTCAGCGGTGGCGAGCCCACCATCCACCCGCAGATCCTCGAGATCGTCGAGCTCTGCAAGACCAAGCGGATCAAGACGGTGAACCTCAACACCAACGGGATCCGCATGGCCAGCGACGTGGACTTCGTGAACCGCCTCGGCGAGCTGAAGGTCAACGTCTACCTGCAGTTCGACGGCTTCAAGGTGGGCACCCACCGCGCCATCCGCGGCAAGGACCTCCGCGACCGCAAGCGGCGGGCACTCGACAACTGCGCCAACGCGGGGCTGACCGTCACCCTGGTCGCCGCGGTGGAGCGGGGCATGAACGAGGACGAGGTCGGCGACATCATCCGCTACGGCATCGAGCACCCGGCGGTGCGCTCGATCGCCTTCCAGCCGGTGACCCACTCGGGACGCCACGTCGAGTTCGACCCGCTGACCCGGCTCACCAACTCGGACATCATCCACCTCGTCGCCGAGCAGCTGCCGGAGTGGTTCCGCACCGACGACTTCTTCCCGGTGCCCTGCTGCTTCCCCACCTGCCGCTCGATCAGCTACTGCCTGGTCGACGGCGGCAACGTGCTGCCCATCACCCGGATGGTCAACCCCGAGGACTACCTCGACTACGTCTCCAACCGGGTGATGCCCGACATGCAGGTGCGCACCGCCCTGGAGAAGCTCTACAGCGCGTCGGCGATGCCCGGCACCGCGCAGATGACCGACCAGCTGGAGTGCGCCACCTGCGGCATCGACCTTCCCGAGGCGCTGCGCGACCTCGCGTCGAAGGCCTTCATGATCGTCATCCAGGACTTCCAGGACCCGTACACCCTCAACGTCAAGCAGCTGATGAAGTGCTGCGTCGAGGAGATCACCCCGGACGGCAGGATGATCCCCTTCTGCGCCTACAACTCGGTCGGCTACCGCGAGCAGGTGCGCGAGCAGATGAGTGGCGTCGGCATCCCCACCCTGGTGCCCAACGCGCAGCCGCTGCAGGCGATGCTCGAGGTGACCCGCTACGGCTCGAAGACGGTGCGCGCCACCGGCAACGGCGACGCCGGGGCCCCCGCCGACGGCAGCGCCCACGCCCCCCGCGACGGCACCAACACCGGGAAGGGGCTGCGCTCAGAGGGGAGCGGGGGAGTCCCCCCGCAGCGACAGTGAAGGGCAGTCTGCCCGCGGAGACGCCGGAGCTCACCAAGAGCTGCTGCGCCGCCGCGTACTCCGGCGACGTGGTCGCCATGGTGCTGGGCGAGAGCTACCACCCCGGCGGCCTCACCCTCACCCGCGGGCTGCTCGGGCACCTCGGCCTGGCAGCCGGCGGCCGCGTCCTCGACGTCGCCAGCGGGCTGGGGGCGACCGCCCTGGTCATCGCCACCGACCATCCCGTGGAGGTGGACGGCGTCGACCTCTCCGAGAGCAACGTGGCCCGCGCCGCCGAGGCCGCCCGCGAGGGCGGCGTGGAGGCGCGGGAGCGATTCCACGTCGGTGACGCCGAACGTCTCCCGTTTCCCGACGGCGGCTTCGACGCGGTGGTCTGCGAGTGCGCCTTCTGCACCTTCCCCGACAAGGCAACCGCGGCGCGCGAGCTCGCCCGGGTGCTGCGTCCCGGAGGGCGGCTCGGGATCACCGACGTCACCATCGCGCCGCCGGGGCTGACCGGCGAGCTCGCCGGCCTCGCCGGCTGGGTCGCCTGCCTCGCCGACGCGCGGCCGCTCGAGGAGTACTCGTCGATCCTCGCCGGCGCGGGGATGCGCACCGTGCACACCGAGCGGCACGACGCCGCCCTGGCACGCATGGTCGAGCAGATCGACGCCCGGCTGCGGGCGCTGCGGATGATGCGCTCCACCGTGCCGGCGCTCGCCGGCGTCGACTTCGAGCGCGCCGCCGGCCTCACCGCCCAGGCCGCGGCCGCGGTGCGGGAGGGGGTCGCCGGCTACGCGATGCTGGTCGCGGTGAAGGACTGAGGAGAACCGGCCGCGGCCGGCCTCATCCTCGAGGGTGAGGCACGGCCGCTCCCTCGGCGCCAGGGATGAGCCGAGGTTCACTCCCGCGCAGGACGACAGGACGGCGGCGCCCGGCCACGATGCCGGCATGACCACACTCCCTCTGCGAGGCGACCACGGGGCGTTCGCGATCGAGACCCACGGCCTGACCAAGCGCTTCGGCGCTCGGGCCGCGGTCGACTCCGTCGATCTGCGCGTCCCCACCGGCTGTGCCTTCGGCTTCCTCGGGCCGAACGGCGCCGGCAAGACCACCCTGATCCGGACGGTCCTGGGGCTGACCCCGGCCTCCGCCGGCACGGTGTCGATCCTGGGCCTGCCCCAGCCCGACCACCGCGTCGCGGCGCTGGCGCAGGTCGGCGCCATCGTCGAGGAGCCGCGCTTCCACCGCCATCTCACCGGCCGTGAGAACCTCACCGTCGCCGCCGCCGTTCGCGGCCCCGAGGCGGAGGGGAGGATCGAGGCCGTCCTCGAGCGGGTGGGCCTCGGCAACCGGGCGGCCGAACGGGTCGGCGCCTACTCGATGGGCATGCGCCAGCGGCTGGGCATCGCCCGGTGCCTGCTCAGCGACCCGGCCCTGCTCATCCTCGACGAGCCCATGAACGGCGTCGATCCGGCGGGCATCCACGAGCTCCGCAGGATGTTCCGCGACCTCGTCGACGAGGGCCGCACCGTCTTCCTCTCCTCCCACCTGCTCGACGAGATCGAGAAGACCTGCGACGCGGTCGCCATCGTCGACCAGGGCCGGCTCATCACCCAGGGGCTGATGAGCGAGGTGGCCGGTCCGGTCAAGAACACGGTGGTGATCGGCTGCGACGACCCCGAGCGGGCTCGCATCCTCCTCGGCAACCATCGCGCGGTGCGCGGTGTCACCGCCGCCGCCGGCAGGCTGCACGTGCAGCTGGTCTCCGGCAACGACGCCGCCGCCGCGGTCAACCGCACCCTCGTCGAGGCCGGCCTCGCCGTCTTCCACGTCGAGCCGGAGCGGGTCTCGCTCGAGGACCGGTTCCTCGAGATCACCTCCCGCCTGGGAGTCGCCTCATGACCGCGCACATCCTCTCCCGCATGATCTCCGCCGAGTTCCTCAAGCTCCGCAAGCGCCGCAGCCTCTTCTGGTGGTCGCTGATCCTCTGCTGCGTCACCGTGCCGGTGGTGTACGCCGTGCTCGCCGTGCTGCACCTCAGCGACGCCGCTCACTACGGACCCGCCGGCGGCGCCGAGAACCTCGGCCACTCCCTCGAGGCGCTGGCCCTGCTCGGCGGCATCGCCGGGGTGATGATCGGGGCCACCGCCGGTGCCGGCGACATCGGCGCCGGCGTCTTCCGCGACCTCGTCGCCACCGGGCGCTCCCGCCTCGCCCTCTTCGGGGTCCGTCTTCCCGGCGCGCTCGCCCTCTTCGTCCCGCTCATGGTGGCCGGCCTCGCCATCGCCACCGTCTGCTCGATCCTCCTCGCCGGCTCGCTGGCCAACCCCAGCGCGACCCTGGTGCTCCACTACGCCGCCTGGCTGCTGGTCGCGACCACGCTCCCGCTGATCCTCGCGCTCGGGATGGCGTCGCTGCTGGGCTCGCGCACCATCACCGTCGGCGTCCTGCTCGGCTGGCAGCTCGCCGCCGCCCCGATCCTCGGCCACCTCGACTTCCTCGGCAGGATCCGTGACGGCATCTCGGTCCTCGCCACCGACCGCCTCCTGCCCGTGACCGGCGGCCGCGGCGGCGACGTGGCGGCCTCGATGCCGCTGGCGGTCGCCCTGGTGGTGATCGCCGTCTGGGCGGCCGTCGCCCTCGGCGCCGGCGCCTGGCGCACCCGGACCATGGACGCCTGAGCCGAGCGGCCGGTGCCGCCACGGACTAGGCTCTGACAGTGATCCGCGACCCGGCCGATCCTCCGGACGCGCGGGCCCCTCGGCGGGGCTCGCGCGTTCCGTACGTGTCCCCCTCCCGCCCGCGGACGGGACGCCACCAGGCAACCTTCGACGTGCTGCTGGCGGGGTTCCTCAGCCCCCTGGTCCTCGCCGGCCTCCACAGCGAGAACGGCACGCCGCTCCAGGCCGCCTCGCTCGTCCTGGCCGTGGTGCTGAGCCTGCTGGCCACCTGGTCGCTGGCGCTGCGCCGTCACAACCCGGTGGCGGTGCTCTCCGTGGTCGTCGCCGCCGGGCTCGTCCTCGACCTGGCCCTGGGCGGCAACTCCGGCGCCCTGGTCCCACAGATCGCGGTCGCCGCCTACACCATGGCCCTGGGCCTCAGCTGGCGCAGGGCGAGCGTGATCGCCGCCGCCGCGGGGCTGTCGCTGATCGTCGCGGCCGCCGTCGGCCACCACGACCTCGGCATCGCCACGGTGGTGGCGCGGGCGGCCGTGATCGGTGGCGCCACGGCGGTCGGGCTGTACGTCGCCACCCGCCGGGCCTACATCGACACGCTGCAGCAGCGCAACCTGCACCTCGAGCGCGAGCGCGCCCTGGTGTCCCAGCAGGCGGTCGCCGAGGAGCGCGTGCGCATCGCCCGCGAGCTCCACGATGTCGTCGCCCACCACGTCAGCCTGCTGGTCGTCCAGGCGGGCGGCGTCCGCGCCACCCTCGGTGCCGACCATCCGGCGCGCCCCGTCCTCGAGTCGATGGCGGCGACCGGCCGCCAGGCGCTCGACGAGATGCGCCGCATGCTCGACCTGCTGCGGATCGGCGAGGTCGGCTCGTCCCCCGGCCTGGCGCCGCAGCCGGGGCTGAGCGACATCGAGACCCTGGTGGCCCAGACCCGCGCCGCCGGGCTGCCGATCGAGCTGAGCGTCGAGGGCGAGCCCCACCCCCTGCCGGTGGGCGTCGACCTCTCCGCCTACCGCATCGTCCAGGAGGCGCTGACCAACGTCATCAAGCACGCCGGCCCGGCGCGGGTGCGGATCGCCCTGCGCCACCGCGAGCACGCCCTCGAGATCGAGGTGCTCGACAACGGCAGAGGGAACGTCGGTGCCGCCAGGCCAGCGGGCCACGGCCTGGTGGGGATGCGTGAGCGGGTGGCGCTCTTCGGGGGCGAGCTGGTCACCGGCCCCGGCCCGCGGGGCGGCTTCTCCGTGCACGCCAGCCTTCCCCTCGACAGCCTGCCGCGGTGAGCGCCATCCGCGTGCTCCTCGTGGACGACCAGGCGCTGATGCGCGGCGGCTTCCGCATGATCCTCGACGCCCAGCCCGACATCACCGTCGTGGGCGAGGCGGGTGACGGGCTGGAGGCCGTGGAGGAGGCGCAGCGCCTCTCCCCCGACGTGGTCATCATGGACATCCGCATGCCCCGCTGCGACGGCGTCGAGGCGACCCGGCGGCTGCCCCGCCACCGGGTGCTCATCCTCACCACGTTCCACCACGACGAGTACGTGGTGGAGGCGCTGCGCGCCGGCGCGAGCGGCTTTCTCCTCAAGGACGCCACCCCCGAGGAGCTGGTCAACGCCGTCCGCGTCGTCGCCGCCGGCGACGCCCTGCTGGCGCCGTCGGTGACCCGGCAGCTCCTCCACCACGTCGTCGCCCGGCTGCCGGCCCCGGCGCCGCCGCGCGACGCCGCCCTGGGCGAGCTCACCGAGCGTGAGCTCGAGGTGCTCCGGCTGCTCGCCCGAGGCCTGTCGAACGCCGAGATCGCGGCCTCGCTCGGCGTCACCGACGCGACCGTGAAGACCCACGTGTCCCACGTGCTCGACAAGCTCGGGCTCCGCGACCGGGTCCAGGCGGTGGTGCTGGCCTACGAGCTCGGCCTGGTCAATCCGGGGATCGCGGAGCAGCGCTGAGGGGAAGGCGGACATCCAGATCCCCCAATACTGGACGCGCCGGCGCGCGGGGGACTGTAAGGTGTGTGCCAGACTGAGCCGGCAACCCCGCCTTCGGAGAACCGCATTTTGGCTGTCCACCCCGACATCCCCATCACCGCCGAGGGGCGGAAGGCGCTCGAGGAGGAGCTCGATCAGCTCATCCGGGTGAAGCGGCCCGCGGTGGTCGCGCTCATCGCCCAGACCCGCGAGCAGGGTGACCTGCGCGAGAACGCCGGGTACCACCAGGCCCGCGAGGACCAGAGCATCATGGAGGGCCGCATCGCCGAGATCGAGGAGACGCTGCGCCGCGCGGTGCTCATCGACGTCCCCAGGAACGCCAAGGTGGTGGAGCTGGGATGCACGGTGACCGTGCACGACGAGTTCGGCGAGACCACCCTCCAGCTGGTCGGTCCCACCGAGACCGACCCCGCCGCCGGCCGGATCTCGGCGGGCTCGCCGGTGGGGAAGGCGCTGCTCGGCCACCGCGCCGGCGACAAGGTCCGCCTCAACACCCCGGGGGGCGCCCGCGAGATCCAGATCCTCACCGTGACCGGGCGGTCCTGAGCATGGCGATCACCGGGGTCCACGGCCTGCTCTACAGCTCGAAGCCGGAGGAGCTCCGTGACGTGCTTCGGGACGGTCTGGGGTTGCCCCACGTCGACGCCGGCGGCGGCTGGCTGATCTTCGCCCTGCCCCCCGCGGAGCTGGGCGTCCACCCCGGCGAGACCCCGCACCACGAGATCAGCCTGATGTGCGACGACCTCGACGCCACCATCGACGAGCTGCGCGGGAAGGGCATCGTCTTTCGCGACGATCGGCAGGAGGCGCGGTGGGGGCTGACCATCACCATGCTGCTGCCCGGCGACCTCCCCGTCCTTCTCTACGAGCCCCGGCACCCCACCGCGATCTGAGGCGTATCCTCGTCGGTCGAGGTCGTTCGACAGGAACGCGGAGGCCGGAGAGCGCCATGAAGAAGATCCTTCTCAGCGAGGACCAGCTTCCCGACCGCTGGTACAACATCCTCCCCGACCTGCCCGAGCCGGTCGGCCCGTTCCTCCACCCCGCGACCCTCGAGCCCATGGGCCCGGCCGACCTCGCCCCCCTCTTCCCGATGGAGATCATCCGGCAGGAGGTGTCGGCGGAGCGCTGGATCGACATCCCCGACCAGGTCCGCGACGTCTACCGGATGTGGCGGCCCACCCCGCTCTACCGCGCCGACCGGCTGGAGAGGGCGCTCGACACCCCGGCGCGGATCTACTCCAAGTACGAGGGCGTGTCCCCCGCGGGCTCGCACAAGCCGAACACCGCGGTGCCCCAGGCGTACTACAACGCCGCCGAGGGGATCCGCCGGCTCGCCACCGAGACCGGAGCCGGGCAGTGGGGCTCGGCGCTCGCCTTCGCCGGGGCGCTCTTCGACATCGAGGTGCTCGTCTACATGGTGCGCATCTCCTACGACCAGAAGCCCTATCGCAGGGCGCTGATGGAGACGTGGGGAGCGCAGGTGGCGGCCTCGCCCACCGACCGCACCAGCTTCGGGCGCTCGGTGCTCGAGCGTGACCCGCAGTCGCCCGGCAGCCTGGGCATCGCCATCTCCGAGGCGGTGGAGGAGGCGGCGACCCGCGACGACACCCACTACGCGCTGGGCTCGGTGGTCAACCACGTGCTCCTCCACCAGACCGTGATCGGGCTGGAGGCGATCAAGCAGATGGAGATCGCCGGCGCCTACCCCGACGTGGTGGTGGGCTGCGTCGGCGGCGGCTCCAACTACGCCGGCCTGGCCTACCCGTTCATCGCCGAGCGGCTGAGCGGGCGGCAGCCCGCGACCCGCTTCGTCGCCGCCGAGCCCGCGGCCTGCCCCACCCTGACCCGCGGCGTCTACGCCTACGACTTCGGCGACACCGCGGGCATGGGCCCGGTGGTGCCGATGCACACCCTCGGCCACAACTTCGTCCCCGATCCCATCCACGCCGGCGGGCTGCGCTACCACGGCGACGCCCCCTCGCTCTGCGCGCTGGTGCGCCAGGGCATCGTCGAGCCCCGCGCCTACACCCAGAACGAGTGCTTCGCCGAGGCGGTGCGCTTCGCCCGCACCGAGGGCATCCTGCCCGGCCCGGAGCCGTCCCACGCGCTCCGCGCCGTCGCCGAGGAGGCGCTCGCGGCCCGGGAGGCCGGCGAGGCCCGGACCATCCTGGTCAACCTCTCCGGCCACGGCCACTTCGACATGTCCGCCTACGACGCCTACTTCGCCGGCCGCCTCGAGGACGTCGAGCTGCCCCAGGAGCGCATCGACCGTGCCCTGGCGGAGCTGCCCCGGGTGGGCGCCTCAGCCGAGAGTCGCTGAGCGCGGACGCGGGAGATCACGTCGGCGGCCAGGCAGTGATCGTCGACTCTGTATCAATACCTGGACCCAAGGCCGCGGTTTGAGGCTACGTGGACACATAATCGACCCGCACTCGACGTCACACCAGAGTCACAAGACAGCACGAGGGGGTCACCGGATGATTCCGATCTTGACGCAACAAGGGTATGGGTCGCCATCGGCCTAGAGTGACCCCGATGGCTGATCAGCCGCATCCAGGACACGTGAGGGACCGTGCTGCCCACGTGGCCGGACCGTCCAGTTCCAACTGTCGCCGAGGAGCATGACCTTGAAGCTCGACCTTGCGCTCCAGACTGTCGGACTGCGAGACCTGCGCTCCTTCACAGAGGCGTGGGGGGTGGACGTCGTAAAACGTGACGACCCAGCTGAGTACGCCGATAAGGTCCTGGCGAACCGCACCGAGTTGCTGAATCACGCCGCGGTCGAGAAGCATCTTCAGCTCAGCGATCTACCGTACCGTGTGCACATGCTGACGAAGGCGCAGCTGAGAAGGCTCCTCAACGAGCGAGACTATTCGTGTGAGGTAAACGCCTTCCACGGGATGTTCCTGCAGGAGGAGCAGCAGTTTCTGGAGTGGGCGACCAAGCCGACAGCGCTGCGTCACCTTGATCCCAAGGTCCGCGACGTCTACGCCACTGTGCTCGAGGCAGCATGGGAGGACAACGTCAACGCCAGCGAGTATCGCCTTCTCGAGCGGCTTCGCGCAAAGCTGGGTATCACACGACGCGACCATCGAATCATCGAGCTCCAGTTGGGCAAGTACCCGTCTGCCAATGGCGGGGGTACACACACCGTCGCGGAGATCGAGGACGGGATGCGTCACCTGCTCAAGCGAGGCCTGGTCCTCCGTGTACAGACCAAGACTGGCACGCGATCGTATTGCATCCCCGAGGAGATCGCCAGCCTGCTGCGGGAGATCCTGGGGATCGAACTCACCGCTCCCGTGTACCTGAACCTCCTCAACCAGCTCCCTGTCACCGTCCTGCGGTCGGCGCTCGAGGCTGCCGGCCAGCCCTTCACGGGAGCACGGGACTTTCTCGCCGCGCGCCTGGTAGACGGCTACGTGAGCCCGAAAGCGGTCCTGCGCCAGGTGTCGGATGACCAGATGGAGAAGCTGCTCAAGGCGTTGCCGACGGTTCGTCAGGACGGTACGAAGGAGATTCGTGTCCGGAACGTGGTCAGGTACTTCGACAGCCTGGATCTGCTGGCACCTGACTTGGCGGTGGACCGCAGCGAGACGTACGTCAGCTACTTCGCCGAGTTGGCGAAGCGCTCGTATGACGTGCTACGGGCGGCAAATGTCATCGCAAAGGATCGGGATGTCGAGAGGCACTTCGAGGACGCGACCACGACGCTGTTCCGGGACTACCTCGGATACACGGTCGAAGCGATGGAGGGCAACAACCATCCGGATGGTCGTGTGACGCTGGATGATCCTCACCGCGTGATCCTGTGGGACTGCAAGAGCTGCGAGTCGGAGTACTCTCTCACCGATCGTCTCGCCCGACAGTTTCTGGGCTATGCGCACGCTGCGGCGCCAATGGTCGCCAGTCCGCTGGTTGTCGTCGCCCCTGGCTTCAGCTCCGACGCCGTGTCGTCTGCCGTTCGCCTGAAGGTCCAATGCCCGCCCGGGACGGAGATTGCCCTCCTCTCTGCGGAGGATCTGCTCTGGCTCGCGCGCATGTGGCGGCAGCGGCGGACCTCCAAGGAGGCTGGCCGCCTTCCGTGGCAGGTTCTGGCGACGACGGGTCTGCTGAGCCGCGACCATCTGGAGCAGCGCCTTCGGGCATTCGTGTCGTAGTTGGCGGTGCACACCAGCCTGCCACGCCCGTTCTCGCGTGATCGGCTCGTCGAGGGAGGGTGAACGTAGGATCGGCCACTGCTCGACACCGTGATGCGGCTGGG
>JAXDLS010000140.1:0-4155 GCA_034666485.1 Chloroflexota bacterium | reverse complement strand
CCCGGGCTGGCTGCTCGAGGCCGGGGTCCCCGTGCGGCTGCTCACCGGCGGAGCCGACCCGCTGCCCGACGTGGGGCTGCTCGAGGAGCTCGCCGCCGCTCATCCTCGGATCCGGCTGGAGGTGCTCCCCGGGGCCGACCACCTGATCCCGCTGTCGCACCCGGGGAGCTGCCTGGCCGCCATGGAGGAGCTGGCCGCCACGCTGGGGCGGGGTGCCGGAGGGCGGGCGGAGTATCCTACCCCGTCGACAACCGAATAACGTCCCGCTGGGGGAGCGAGCAGCTGAGAGGTGGTATCAGGACCACCAACTCCTGGAACCTGATCTCGTTAGTACGAGCGAAGGGAAAGCGGGCCGGCCGAGGAGCGGGCGCCCTGTGCGCGCCGCCGTCCGTGGCCGCCCGTGCGCGTCTCCGGCGGGTGACACCCAGCAGGAGACGTCAGATGGCCCAGGCCCCCACCGACCGCGCGGCATCCGCCACTCCGATCCGGGGCAGCCGCAAGGCGCACCTCCAGGGCTCGCGCTCCGACCTGCGCGTCCCGGTGCGCGAGATCGTGCTCGGCGACGGCGACGGCACCGGGGTGTTCCGCGTCTACGACAGCAGCGGCCCGTACACGGATGCGAGCGTGCGCACCGACGTGCACGGCGGGCTGGCGTCGGTGCGGGGGGCGTGGATCCGCGAGCGCGGCGACGTCGAGGAGTACCCGGGGAGTGCCCAGCCGGCGCGGCCGCTGCGCGCGAGGGGCGGCGCCGCCGTCACCCAGATGCACTACGCGCGCCGTGGCGAGGTGACCCCGGAGATGGAGTTCGTCGCCCTGCGCGAGGGGGTCGACGCCGAGCTGGTGCGCGCGGAGGTGGCCCGGGGGCGGGCGATCATCCCCGCCAACGTCAACCATCCCGAGAGCGAGCCGATGGTCATCGGTCGCAACTTCCTGGTGAAGATCAACGCCAACATCGGCAACTCTGCGGTGGCCTCCTCGATCGAGGAGGAGGTGGAGAAGATGACCTGGGCGGCGCGGTGGGGCGCCGACACCATCATGGACCTCTCCACCGGCAGCGACATCCACGCCACCCGCGAGTGGATCCTCCGCAACTCCCCGGTTCCGGTCGGAACCGTCCCCATCTACCAGGCGCTCGAGAAGGTGGGCGGCAGGGCCGAGGAGCTGAGCTGGGAGGCCTACCGCGACACCCTCGTCGAGCAGGCGGAGCAGGGCGTCGACTACTTCACCATCCACGCCGGGGTGCGGCTGCGCTACGTGCCGCTCACCGCCAAGCGCCTCACCGGGATCGTCAGCCGCGGCGGCTCGATCATGGCGGCGTGGTGCCTCGCCCACCACCGGGAGAGCTTCCTCTACACCCACTTCGAGGAGATCTGCTCGATCATGCGCGCCTACGACGTGGCGTTCTCGCTCGGCGACGGGCTGCGGCCGGGGTGCATCGCCGACGCCAACGACGAGGCCCAGCTGGCCGAGCTGCGCACCCTGGGAGAGCTCACCACGGTCGCCTGGGCGAACGACTGCCAGGTGATGATCGAGGGGCCGGGCCACGTTCCCATGCACCGCATCAAGGAGAACATGGACCTGCAGCTGGAGCTCTGCCACGAGGCGCCCTTCTACACCCTGGGCCCGCTCACCACCGACATCGCCCCCGGCTACGACCACATCACCTCGGCGATCGGTGCGGCGATGATCGGCTGGTACGGCACCGCCATGCTCTGCTACGTCACCCCCAAGGAGCACCTCGGGCTGCCCAATCGCAAGGACGTGAAGGACGGGGTGATCGCCTACAAGATCGCCGCCCACGCCGCCGACCTGGCCAAGGGTCACCCCGGGGCACAGGGGCGCGACGACGAGCTCTCGCGGGCACGCTTCGACTTCCGCTGGGAGGACCAGTTCAACCTCTCGCTCGACCCCGAGACCGCCGCGTCGTTCCACGACGAGACCCTCCCCGCCGCCCCCGCGAAGCGGGCCCACTTCTGCTCGATGTGCGGCCCGAAGTTCTGCTCGATGAAGATCACCCAGGAGGTCAGGGAGTACGCGCGCACCCACGGATTGGAGACCGAGGAGGCGCTCGAGGCGGGGATGCGCGAGAAGTCCGACGAGTTCCAGCGCACCGGCGCCCGCGTCTACCGGCCGGGCTGAGGACCCGCCCCGGACGGGGCGTGCAGGCCCGGCCGGGGCATGCAGACCGACCCGTCGTTCAGGCAGCATGCACGCCATGGTGATCGTGGACATTGTCGATGTCCTCGGCCGTGTCCGGCGGCGTTGCCTGGCGGACGGCGGTCCGCTCCCGCCGCCCGCCACGGTGACGGAGATCGAGCAGGCCGAGGCGCGGCTGGGCTTCGCCCTTCCCCCGTCGCTCCGCCGTCTCCACCTCGAGGTGGCCAACGGCGGGATCGGTCCCGTGCCCCTCTACGGGGTGGGCAGCGGACGCCGAGACCCCGAGGGCGACGACCTGGTGGGCGTCTACGAGGGGATGCTCCGGCCTGCGCGCGGGCCCTACCCCCCGCGGCCGGGAGGGCGCAGCCTGGCGGTCGCGGTGGACGCCTGGCCCACCGCGGTGCTGCCCCTGTGCGAACCCCGTGACGGCATCCTGTTCTGCCTCGACGCCCGGCGGGGCGAGGTGCTCTCCGGCGTGGGCAATGCCCTCGAGCTCGGCCTCCGCCATGCCGAATGGCTGCAGCGGGAGGCTCCGTCACTGGAGGCGTGGCTGGTGCGCTGGCTCGACGGCGAGGCCGTCCCGCACCGGCCCCAGGGGGCATGGGGAGGCCGGTAGGCACGCGACCGCATGATCGGGTCGGTGTGGGCCGTTCTCCTCTCGTGATGTACTCCGAACCCAGTGGCCTCGGACCCCTGGCGGTTGTCGTCTTCGGCGACGGCACCCTCCCCGAGGTGCTGCTGACCTGCATGCAGTTCCGTCTCGTCGTCGACAAGCTCATGACCCCGACCGCGCCACCGCTGCACCTGATGCAGCAGCTCCGCGGGCACATCGAGCGGACCCGCTGCCCCAACTGCCGCGGGTACTTCATGGGCCGCATGCTCGAGCGCCGCATCGGCCTCGGGTGGGACAGCATGGACGCCCCCACCGAGCCCTCGCCGACCGAGTAGCGCCGCCAGGCGGACTTCAGTCGACCCGCTCGCGATGCGGGCACTGGACGTCGTCGTGGTGGCAGCCGCAGGCCACCGCGGTCTCGAGCACCTGGAGGCAGCCGTCGGGATAGCGGAGGCCCGCCGCGGACCCGCAGTCGGCGACGGTGCGCGCCCGGGTGACGAAGACGGGATGGCCCGCCACCTCCACCCAGGCGGGCATGTTGGGCACCCCCGCCCGCACCATCCGCTCGGCCTCCGCGGCGGAGGCGGCGGTGCCCAGGTGGCGGTGCCCGACCGAGGGCCGGTAGGAGCCCTCGGCGAGGTCGGGCACCACCCCGGGCTCGCCGGCCAGCATCGCCGCCACCGCCTCGCCGAGAGCATCGGTGCCGAGCGCGCTGAGTCGGTGGGTGAGCGTGCCCGCGGTCTCGTCCGCGGCGGGCACGAGCCGGCGCTGGGCGACGATCGGCCCGGCGTCGAACTTGGGTACCGCCCGGTGCAGGGTGATGCCCGCCTCCGTGGCGCCGTCGGCGATGGTCCAGTAGATCGGCTCGGGTCCGCGGTAGGCGGGCAGCGCGCTGGGATGGATGTTCAGCCAGCCGTGCGTGGGAATGGCCAGCGTCCGCGCTCCCAGGATCTGGTCGAAGCTGGCGATGACGCCGAGGGCGGGCTGGAGCCGGTCCATGTCCTGGCGGGCGTGCTCGTCGTTGATCCGCCAGTGGCGCAGCAGCGGGATGGAGAGGTGGTCCGCGATCCGGCTCAGCGCGTTGGTGCCGAGGATGGCGGGATGCGCCCCGGGGCTGGTGACGATGCCCACCACCTGGACGTCGAGGCGGAGGAGGGCGAGGAGGAAGGCGAGGCTGTAGTCGGAGGGGAAGCCGGCGAAGATCACCCGCGGGCCACCGTTGCTCTCGGGGGCGCCGTGGGGCTCGAAGAGGGTCCGGTCGGGGATGAAGCTGAACGACCCCTGGTCCCACAGCCACCGCTCGGCCTCGGTCAGCCAGTCGGAGGTGGTGGGCATCCTTCTCCTGTCTCGTCCTGTCTCGGCGCGCTGACACCCTCCCCTGCAGC
>JAXDLS010000139.1:0-3990 GCA_034666485.1 Chloroflexota bacterium | reverse complement strand
GGCCGCGCCGTACAGCTGCCGAACCTCGTCGAATCTTGGGGCGGCCATCCCCGCCATCACCACGAACACATCGCCGGGCCCACCTCCTGTCGCCGCACCTGCACGCCGGGGCCGGGGGGGATGGTGGCATCCGCGGGCACTGCCCGTCGAGACCCTATTTGCGACACACGCGTCATCTGGCGCCAACCTACTGTCGCATCGACCCCAGGGACCCTGCATTCCAAGGCCCTCCGCACCCCCGGCGCCGTCGACACCGAGGGCCTGATCGCGCCGCTGCGCCGCAGCCGGCCCGGCCAGGCCGCCGGCGCGGCAGGTGCTCATCACCGAGCCCGACGCCCAGTCGCCGGGCGGCCTCACGGTGCTCCAGACCCTCGTCGCCTCGCCCCTGGGCAGTCCCACCAGCCCTCCTGACGCGGGCGAGCGCCACACCGTAACTGGCAGAAACTCCGGCGGCGCGGTAGCATCAGCGTCCCGCCACACGTGGCGGCGTGCGGCGGGATCAGCGCTCGGCTGCCGGGAAGGGTCAGACAGGTTCGCCAGGAGGGGACATGCTCGCTCCCGCGCCGCCATGGCTGGGACGACGGCTGCTCGCCGTCGCCGGCGTATTGGCCGGTCTCGCCCTCAACGCGGTGGCCACCGGCCAGCCCGCCGCCGCGGCCTCACGCACCGGCCTGCTCCAGGGATACGACGTCTCCATCCCCCAGTGCTCCCAGCCGCTGCCCGACCCGGGCGCCTTCGCGGTGGTGGGGGTCGCCGGCGGGGTCGCCTTCTCCGGCAATCCCTGCCTGGCCAGCGAGTTCGCCTGGGCCTCGCGCGCGGGGGCGCACCCCCAGCTGTACATGAACCTCGGCGACCCCGGGCCGCAGAGCCCGCACTGGCGGCAGCCCGGCCCGCACGCCTGCGCCGCCGCCGACCAGCTCTGCCTGGCCCGGAACTACGGCGCCAACGCCGCCGCGGACGCGCTCGCCCGGGCCCGGGCGGCGGGCGCCCGCTCGACCCGCTGGTGGCTGGACATCGAGACCGAGAACACCTGGGCGCCCGACCCCGCTCAGAACGTCGCCGTGATCAAGGGCGCCGCGGCGGCGCTGCACTCGCGGGGGGCGACGGTGGGAATCTACTCCACCGGCTACCAGTGGGGGCAGATCACCGGCGGCTGGCAGGTGGCGATGCCCAACTGGCTGGGCGGGGGCGGTGACCCCGCCCAGGCCGCCGCCCGGTGCGGTGGTCAGGGGTTCAGCGGAGGCCGGGTGCGGCTGGTCCAGTACCCCGCGGGGAGCGTCGACGGCGACGTCGCGTGCTAGCCGCCCGGCTCAGCCGGTCTGCTCCCCGAGGGTGACCGAGATGGTGTGGTCGCCGTCGGCGCGGTGCACCCCCAGGCTGACCCTGTCCCCCGGCTGATGCTGGGCGAGCACCTCCTGGAGCGCCTGGGCGGTGAGAATCGGCCTGCCGTCGACGGTGGCGACGATGTCGCCGGGCTTCACCCCCGCCCTGTCCGCGGGCCCGTTCGGGACCACCCCGGCGACCAGCACCCCCACCGGGTTGCCGGCGATGTCGGTGACCGTCGCCAGCCGGCTGACCCCGAGGAAGGCCCGGTGCGAGCGGGTGACCGTGCCGGTGGTGGCCAGCTGCTGGGCGATGTCCCGCGCGGTGTTGCTGTTGATGGCGAAGCCGATGCCGGGGGCGGCACCGCCGCCCAGCTGGGGATCGGTGGCGGCCAGGGTGGGGATGCCGACGACGTTGCCGCTCAGGTCGACGAGCGCGCCCCCGCTGTTCCCGGGGTTGATCGGCGCGCTGGTCTGGATCGTGTCGGGGATGACCACCCCGTTGCCCTCGCTCACCGTGCGGCCCACCGCGCTGACGATCCCGTCGGTGACACTGCTGGACAGCCCCAGGGGGTTGCCGATGGCCATGACGATGTCGCCGACGGCGAGCCGGCTGGAGTCGGCGAAGGTGGCCGCCGGCAGCTGCGCCGACGCCGGGTTCTGGACGCGGACGAGGGCGAGGTCGTCGGGCACGAAGGTGCCCACGATCACCGCCGGATAGCTCTTCCCGTCGGCGGTGCTGACCTTCATGGCGGTGGCGGCGCCGACCACGTGGGCGTTGGTGACGATGTCGCCCCTGGTGTCGAACACCACCCCCGACCCCAGGCCGTCGGCGGTCTGGATCTGCACCACCTCGGGGCGGACCCGCTTGACCACGTCGACGAAGGTCTGCTGCACCCCCGCCGCCGAGCTGGGCGCCAGCCCTCCCGGGGGGACCGGGGCGGGCGATCCGCTCGCCGTCGCCGAGCCGCCGGAGCCGCTGCAGCCCGCCAGGGCCATGGAGACGGCGAGCGCCAGCCCCGACCAGCTCAGCGCCCGCCGCCCGCCGACCTTCGCCCAGGGGACCCGTCGCTCGACCTTCATGGCTCGCACCTCGTGGACAGCACCGGACCGGCACGGCGCCCGAACCCTCTCCGGCGTCAGCGGATTCTCCTACCCCGCCGGCCCGGCGCTCAACCGCGGGAGGGGTTCACCGGTGCGCCGCCAGCTCGCGACGGGCCAGCGCCATCTTGTGCACCTCGTCGGGGCCGTCGGCCAGCCGCAGCGCCCGGGCCCACGCGTACATCTGCGCGAGCGGGAAGTCGTCGCTCATGCCGCCGGCGCCGTGGGCCTGGATGGCGCGGTCGATCACCCGGCAGGCGACCCGGGGCGCCGCCACCTTGATCGCGGAGATCTCCACCCGGGCGCCGCGGGCACCCACGGTGTCCATCAGCCAGGCCGCCTTGAGCACCAGCAGGCGCGCCTGCTCGATCTCGATGCGCGACTCGGCGATCCAGTCCTGGATCACCCCCTGCTCGGCCAGCGGCTTGCCGAAGGCCACCCGGCCGCGCACCCGCTCGCACATCAGGTCGAAGGCCCGCTCCGCCATGCCGATCGACCGCATGCAGTGGTGGATGCGTCCGGGACCGAGCCGCGCCTGGGCGATGGCGAACCCGCTGCCCTCCTCGCCGAGGCGGTTGCTCACGGGCACGCGCACGTCCTCGTAGCGGACCTCGCAGTGGCCGTGGCCCTCGTCGTAGCCGAGCACCGGCAGGGTGCGCACCACCGTGACCCCCGGGGTGTCGACGGGCACCAGCACCATGGTCTGCTGCTGGTGCGACTCCGCCTCCGGGTCGGTCTTGCCCATGAAGACGATCACCCGGCAGCGGGGATCGGCGATGCCGCTGGTCCACCACTTGTGGCCGTTGACGACGTACTCGTCGCCCTCGCGGCGGATGCGGCTCTGGATGTTGGTGGCGTCGCTGCTCGCCACCTCCGGCTCGGTCATCGAGAAGCAGGAGCGGATCTCGCCGTCGAGCAGCGGGCGCAGCCAGCGCTCCTTCTGCTCCCGGGTGCCGAACTGGGCGAGGATCTCCATGTTGCCGGTGTCCGGCGCCTGGCAGTTCAGCGCCTCGGGGGCGATGAAGGGGCTGCGCCCGGAGATCTCCGCGAGCGGCGCGTACTCGAGGTTGCTGAGCCCCGCCCCCCACCGCGGGTCGGGGAGGAAGAGGTTCCAGAGGCCGCGCCGGCGCGCCTCGGCCTTCAGCTCCTCCATCACCGGAGGGCTGCGGTGGGGGTCGCCCTGGGCGTCGACCTGCTCGCGGTACACCGCCTCGGCGGGATGGACGTGGCTTTCCATGAAGCCGAGGAGCGCGGAGCGCAGCTCCTCCACCCGGACGCTGTAGCCGAAGTCCATCTCGCTCCTCCGGGCGCTGACGCAGCCTTCCCGCGATGGTAGCGGGGACACCCGTCCCCGCCGCCCGGCGCCGCGGGTCAGGCGGGACGGCGGCGGTCGCGGAGCTCGGTGACGGCGATGAAGCCGGCCGCCAGGGCCAGCCCGAGGAATGCGGTGGGACCGGCCCCGCCGGCACTGCCCGCCGGCGGCGGCGGGCCGCTCGACGCGACGGTCGCCGCCGGCCGCGCGGTCGGCAGCGAGAGCGGCCCCGGCGTCGCGGTGGCGAGCGCCTCC
>JAXDLS010000138.1:0-6851 GCA_034666485.1 Chloroflexota bacterium | reverse complement strand
GAAGAGGTGAGCCCGCGGCTCCCCACCAACCCCTGGGCGCGCGCCGAGCCGCGGCCGCCGCGCCAGACCGTCGGCTTCCTCACCGACTCGACGATCTGCATCGGCTGCAAGGCGTGCGAGGTGGCCTGCAAGCAGTGGAACCGGCTGCCCGCCGACGGCAACGACTGGCTCGGGATCAGCTACGACAACACCGGGCACCTCGGCGGCGACACCTGGCGCCACGTCAAGTTCCTCGAGCAGTTCGACGCCTCCCGCGAGGGCGGGCGCTGGCTGTTCATCTCCGACGTCTGCAAGCACTGCGAGGACGCCGGCTGCATGAACGTGTGCCCCACCGGCGCGATCGTGCGCACCGAGTTCGGCACCGTCTTCGTGCAGGACGACATCTGCAACGGGTGCGGCTACTGCGTCGGCGCCTGTCCGTTCGGGGTCATCGCGCGCTCGGAGGTCGACCACGGCGCCCACAAGTGCACGCTCTGCTACGACCGCCTCCAGATCGACGAGCAGCCCGCCTGCGCGAAGGCGTGTCCCACCGGGTCGATCGCCTTCGGTCCGCTCGACGAGCTCGCCGAGCGCGGCCGCGCGCGGGTCGCCGAGCTGCAGGGCCGCGGCGCCACCGGCGCACGGCTGTGGGGCGACTCCACCGAGCTCGCCCAGGGACTGCACGCGCTCTTCGTGCTCAGCGACGACCCGCGAAAGCACGGCCTGCCGGTGACCGCGCGGACCGGACGGCACAACCTGCTGCCGAGCTACGCCGGTCACCTCGCCGTCGGCCTGGCGTGGGCGGCGCTCTCGGCGTTCTCGCTGCGCCGCCGGGCGCGGCGGTGAGCCCCCGCCGCGAGGCGGCCGCGCTGGTCGCCCATCCCGACCGTCCCGGCTACGCGGGGCAGCCGGTGCTCAACGCGCCGCCCTGGCACCACCTGATCATCTGGTACTTCTTCCTCGGCGGCGTCTCCGGCTCCGCGTACATGATCGCCGCCCTGGCCCGCTGGTTCGGGGGGGCGCGGGGGCGGCCGGTGGCGCGCGCGGGCCACCTGGTCTCCGCGGCGGCGATCGCACCGGCGCCGGCGCTGCTCATCCTCGACCTCGGGCGGCCGGCGCGCTTCCACCACATGCTCCGCCTGGTCAAGCCGCTGTCGCCGATGAACCTCGGCAGCTGGGCGTTCGCCGGCTTCTCGGCGGCCTCGGCGCTGGGCGGCCTGCGCACCCTCGCCCACAGCGCGCACGCGCCGCTGCCGGCGCTGCTGCGGCGCGCCGGCCGGCTCGTCCCCGACCTGCTCACCCTGCCGGGCGGCCTGGCGGCGCTCTTCTTCTCCGGGTACACCGGCACCCTGCTCGCCGCCACCGCGGTGCCGCTGTGGGCGCGCACCCCGCTGCTCGGCCCGCTGTTCATGGCGTCGTCGGCGGCCACCGGGGGAGCGGCGGTGCAGGGGGCGCTCGCGGTCACCGGCGACGACGGCAGCGCGCTGGAGCTTCCCGAGCGTGCCGCGCTGCTCGGCGAGGTGGCGCTCGCCGGTGCCTGGCTGCGCCAGCTCGGCCCGGTGGCGCGGCGGCCGCTCACCCGTGGTCGCGAGCGCGGGCTCTTCTGGGGCGGCTACGTCGGCGCCGGGCTGGCGGTGCCCCTGGCGCTCTCCCTGCTCCCGCGGCGGGTGCGCCACCGGCGGGGGATGCGGCTCGCCGGTGCCGCGGCCACCCTGGCCGGCGGGCTCTGCCTGCGCGGCGCGGTGGTGCGCGGCGGCGAGGCCTCGGCGCTCGACCCCGAGGCGGTGCTGGGCGAGGCCCCGCCGGGAGGTTGACGCGCTCTGCATGCAATTGCAGGCCGCGAGGGTCGGAGACTCGTTGACTCCCCAACTGTCCCCTGCGTATGTTCCAACGAACAAGCCGCCACCGTCCGGTTGGTGCAGTTGTCGGAGGGGGCCGGATGCCGACCGTCAGCCGCCGCGGGTTCCTCAAGCTCGGCGCCGCGGGCGGCGGGGCGCTGGCGGTCAGCGGGCTCGGCTTCGACCTCACCCAGGCCCGGGGCGTCGCCCAGCAGCTGCGCATCCACGGCGCCACCGAGTCGCACTCCGTCTGCCCCTACTGCGCGGTGGGCTGCTCGCTGGTGGCGTACACGCGCAGGCAGCCGGACGGCTCGGTGCGGCTGCTGCAGATCGAGGGCGATCCCGACAGCCCGGTGAACGAGGGCAGGCTCTGCCCCAAGGGCGCCACCGCGATGCAGCTGGCCACCTCGGCGCGGCGGGTCGACCAGCCGCTGTACCGCCCCGCCGGCGCCACCGCGTGGCAGCCGATCTCCTGGGACGCGGCCCTCGACCGCATCGCCGCCAACGTCAAGCGCGCACGCGACGCGACCTTCGTCACCGAGGACGCCAACGGCAACACCGTCAACCGGTGCGAGGGCATCGCCTTCGCCGGCGGCGCCGCCTTCAGCAACGAGGAGGGCTACCTCGCCGCCAAGGTGATGCGGGCCCTGGGGGTGGTCCATCTCGAACAGCAGGCGCGTGTTTGACACGGCCCCACGGTGGTCAGTCTGGCCGCCACCTTCGGCCGCGGGGCCATGACCAACCACTGGCGCGACATCAGGAACGCCGACCTCATCCTCATCAACGGCGCCAACCCCGCTGAGGCGCACCCGGTCGGCTTCCAGTGGTTCATGCGAGCCAAGCTCGAGCGCGGCGCGAGGATCGTGCACACCGACCCCCGCTTCACCCGCACCTCGGCGGTGGCCGACGTGCATCTGCCGATCCGCACCGGCACCGACGCCGCGTACTTCGGCGGCCTCATCAACCACGTGCTCCAGAACGGCCTGTTCCACGACGAGTACGTGCGCAACTACACCAACGCGTCCTGGATCGTGCAGGAGGGATTCACGTTCAAGGACGGTCTCTTCTCCGGCTACGACGCCGGCAGGCGCACCTACGACATCTCCACCTGGTCGTACGAGGGGACCGCGGCCCCCAGCCAGGCGAGCTCCGGCCAGCCGCAGCAGCAGGTCCAGGTCTCCGGCCAGAGCCCGCAGTCGACGTCACTCGACGCCTTCGCCCGCCGCGATCCCACCCTGCAGGACCCGCGCTGCGTGTTCCAGCTGATGAAGCGGCACTACGCGCGCTACACGCCGGAGATGGTGGAGCGCATCACCGGCATCCCCCGGGCGCGCTTCCTCGAGGTGGCCCGGATGGTCGGTGAGATGGGCCGTCCGGACCGGGTGATGACCATCGTCTACGCGGTGGGGCTCACCCACCACACCACCGGGTCGCAGCTGATCCGCTCCGGGGCGATCCTGCAGCTGCTGCTCGGCAACATCGGCCGTCCCGGCGGGGGCATGAACGCCGAGCGCGGCCACGCCAACATCCAGGGGAACACCGACAACGCCATCTCCTGGGAGATCCTCCCCGGGTACCTGCGCGTCCCCGCACCGGGCCAGCGGACCATCGACGACTACGTCGCCCAGAGCGCGAGCCGGCGCAGCGACCCGAACTCCTGGAACTTCTTCGGCGTCAACTACCGGAAGTTCATGGTCAGCCTGCTGAAGACGTGGTACGGCGACGCCGCCACCGCGGAGAACCAGTTCGCCTTCGACCACCTCCCCAAGCCGGCGCAGAACTCCTCGTGGATGTCGATCTACGACAACGCGCTGAAGGGGAGGATGAAGGGGGTGCTGCTCTCGGGGATGACCGCGACCAGCATCGGCCCCGACTCGAACCAGGTGATGACCGCGCTCGGCAACCTGGACTGGCTGGTGGTGATGGACCCACTGCCGACCACCAGCTCGGAGTTCTGGCACGCACCGGGGGTCGACCCGGCCACGGTGAGGACCGAGGTCTTCATGCTGCCCACCACCCACTGGATCGAGAAGGACGGCTCCTTCGTGAACAGCGGGCGCTGGATGCAGTGGAAGGACCAGGTGCTGCCCCCCGAGGGCCAGTCGCGCCACGACCACTGGATTCTGGCGGACCTGCTCCTGCGGGTCCGCGCGCTCTACCGGCAGCAGGGCGGCCGCCACCCGGACCCGGTGCTGCAGCTGACCATGGACTACGCCGATCCGCACCGGCCCACCCTCGACGAGATCGCCCGGGAGGTGAACGGCCGCGACCTCGCCACCGGGAAGCGGCTGGCGAGCTTCGCGCTGCTCCGGGACGACGGCGGCACCACCGCCGGCAACTGGATCTACACCGGCTTCTATCCCGAGAGCGGCAACCTCGCCCGCCGCCGCCAGGGGATCGACGACCCGGCGAGGAACGACCCCACCGGGCTCGGCCACTATCCCAACTGGGCCTGGAGCTGGCCGCTCAACCGGCGGGTGCTCTACAACCGCGCCTCCGCCGACCTGGCGGGGAGGCCGTGGGACCCGACCCGGGCGGGCATCCGCTGGGACGGCAGCAGGTGGGTGGGCGACGTGCCCGACTACCCGGCGACGATGAGCCCGTCGGATCCCAACGCCTGGCTGCCCTTCATCATGAACGGCGAGGGGGTGGGACGGCTCTTCTCCAACTCCACCATCGACGGTCCCTTCCCCGAGCACTACGAGCCGGTGGAGTCGCCGATCACCAACCCGCTGCATCCCGAGGTGTCGGCCTCGCCGGTGGCCTTCCTCTACGACCGGGCGGCGGGCCGGAGGAACCGCTTCGGCACCGCGAAGGACTACCCGTACATCGCCACCAGCTACCGGCTGACCGAGCACGAGCACTACGTCACCCAGCACGTGCCCCTGCTGGTGGGGCTCCAGCCGGAGCCCTTCGTCGAGCTGCCGGTGCAGCTGGCGGAGCAGAAGGGCATCCGCACCGGCGACCGGGTGCGGGTCTCGTCGGCGCGCGGCCGGCTCGAGGTGCTCGCGCTGGTCACCCCACGGCTGCAGCCGCTCACCGTGGACGGACGGACCGTGTACCAGGTGGGCATCCCCATCCACTGGGGCTTCGTCGGCGTCGCCGCCGACCGCGATCCCAACCGGGGCGCCAACTGGCTCGCCAACGCGCTCACCCCCTTCGTCGGCGACGCCAACGCGCGCACCCCGGAGTTCAAGGCGTTCCTCGTGAACGTGGAGAGGATGTGACGGGCGCCGCCGTGCCCGCCGACTCCCGCTGGGACGACCGCCGCCGTCGCGGCGCCGAGCTCACCCGGCGCTATCCCTTCGCCGCCGAGGTGCTGCGGCTGCACGGCGCGCTCCTCGACGTCCAGGAGCCGGCCTTCGCCCGCACCCCGCCGCTCGCCGGCATCGATGCGGTGGCCGCGCATGCCGCCGCCGCGGTGCTGCCCGGGGTGGTCGAGGCGACCGTGGCCGCCGGTCCCGACCTGCTCGCCGAGCAGGCGTGGAGCCGCATGGAGCAGGGCGGCCTGGCGGCGCTGGTCCACGGCTGGCTGGTGGGGGAGGAGCAGTCGCACCTCGACCGCTACCTGGCGCGCGCGGCCGCCTCCCCGGTGCTGGAGGCGCTCGGCGAGCTGCTCATCCCGGCGGCGGAGGTCGACGCCCGCCACTGCCCCCGCTGCGGCGGCCGCCCCCAGCTCGCGGTGATCGAGCCCGGCGAGGCGCTGAGCGGCTCGCGGCGCCGGCTGGTCTGCTCGCGGTGCCTGGCGGCGTGGGCGTATCCGCGGATGGTGTGTGCCGGCTGCGGGGAGACCGACAGCCGGCTGCTGCCCATCTACGAGGAGGGCGACTGGATCCCCCACGCCCGTGTCGAGGGATGCGAGAGCTGCCGCCGCTACCTGATCAGCGTCGACCTGCGCAAGGACGCCGAGGCGGTGCCCCCGGTCGACGAGCTGGCGGCGATGCCGCTCGCCCTCCACGCCGAGAGCCTGGGCCTCGGCAAGATCGTGCCCAACCTCATGGGGTTGTAGCGCAATGGCCGCCAGGATCTCCCCGGGCACGGCGTACGGCTTCTTCACCGACACCAGCATCTGCATCGGCTGCAAGGCCTGCGAGGTGGCCTGCAAGGAGTGGAACCAGCTCCCCGGCAACGCCCCGCGCTTTCTCGGCGACAGCCTCGACAACACCGGCCAGCTCGACGCCATGAACTGGCGCCACGTCCAGTTCGTGGAGCAGCTCACCCCGTCGACCGGCGGGGGCGGCCGGCAGGCGTGGCTGATGATGTCGGACGTCTGCAAGCACTGCAACCAGGCCAGCTGCATGGACGTCTGCCCGACCGGGGCGATCATCCGCACCGAGTTCGACACCGTGTACATCCAGCAGGACGTCTGCAACGGCTGCCGCAACTGCATCAGCGCCTGCCCCTTCGGGGTGATCGGCTTCCACGCCGACACCGGCACGGTGCGCAAGTGCACCCTCTGCTACGACCGGCTGCAGGCGGGGATGCAGCCCGCCTGCGCCCAGGCCTGCCCCACCCAGTCGATCCAGTTCGGGCCGCTCGACCAGCTCCACCGGCGGGCCGACGCCCGCCTCGCCACCCTGCACGGCGACGGTCACCGGGAGGCCGGCCTCTACGGCCGCGACGGACAGGTCTACGGCGGCCTCGGCGCCTTCTTCCTGCTCATGGACAGGCCGGAGACCTACGGGCTGCCCAGCGCCGCCAGCGCGGTGCGACCCGGGCGCAACAACGCCCCCGGCTACCTGGGAGCGCTGCTCGGCTCGGTGCTCGCGGTGCTCGGCGGGCTGATCGCCCTCCGCCGGCGGAACGAGACCCCGGAGACGCGCTGATGCCCAACGAGCATTTCGCGGTCTCGCCCGACTGGCGCTGGTACATCCTCCTGTACTTCTTCCTCGCGGGGATCGCGGGGGGCGCCTATGTGATCGGTGCCCTCCTCCGCATCTCCGGCAGCCGCGACCACGGCGCCGAGCGGGCGGCGTTCCTGGTCGCCCTCCCGGCGATCGCGGTCTGCCCGGTGCTGCTCACCCTCGACCTGGG
>JAXDLS010000137.1:0-10019 GCA_034666485.1 Chloroflexota bacterium | reverse complement strand
AGCAGGTTGTCGAGGCAGACGACGGAGAGTCCGCGCTGGAGCATCCGATCGCACAGATGGGAGCCGATGAACCCGGCTCCGCCCGTGATGACGACGCGACGCATGTGCCCTACCCCTCTCGCCGCCGGCCCCTGTGTCCAGGAGGCTCCGGCGTGCTCGACCGACCTTATCAACGGGTGAGAGGTGCGGCAATCGTTCCCGAGACCGCACGGCCTCCTCGTCGCACCCTGCCCATGCGCACGGGCCGCACGCCGGGCGGGCACGGGACAGGAGACCACCGGCGCTCTGGGCGCGGGTCCCGGCGGCGCTGTCAGGCGGCCGAGGCGCCGATCCGCCGGGCCGCCTCCAGCGACCCCAGGACACAGCCGACGAGGAACGCCACGCGGTAGGTCATCAGCCCCTGGTCGTACCACCCCTCCACCACGTAGGCGGCGATGGTGCACAGTCCGACCGCACCCATCAGTGCCAGGCGGTGGTCGGCGACTCGCACCACGCGGCAGGCGACGACCGCCGCCGCTCCGATCACGAACCACAGCGCCAGCGCGCCGCCGATGCCGGTCCGCAGCCATTCGTAGAGCACGCCATTGTGCGGCACGTAGTCGATCAGCGGGTCGAGGTCGCTGGCGTCGTTGGGCAGCGGGACCGGATGGGGGATGGGACGGCCGAAGCCGAGGCCCAGCGGGGTGGACTGCCGGATGTCGATCCCCAGGTCGAGGTTCTCGATCACCCGGTACTGGTCGGAGTTGCCGTCGCGCGTGCTCGGCGCGAAGGCGGAGCGGATCGCCCTCGCCGGCTGCGCCGCGGTGCTCGAGCTGCTCCAGAAGACGCCGAGATAGAGGCCGGACAGGGCGGCCGCGACGAGGCCGAAGGCGAGGATCCGGCGACGCTGCGCGGTGCAGTGGACCCAGGCGCTGACCAGCAGCAGCACCAGGCCGATGGGGAGGATCACCCACGCGGTGCGGCGCTGGTTGGCCAGGTCGGCGTTGACGACGAAGGGCAGCAGCAGCGTGGCCACCAGCCGCAGCCGTCCCTTGATGCGGAAGAGCCAGAGGCCCGCGGTGACGAGGATGAAGATGCTGAAGAAGACCGCCTCCTCGTGCCCGAGGACGCTCTCTCGCGCGGGCTGCAGGCCGGCGAGGAGCAGGCTGCGATAGCTCCCCTGGATGCCCTTGAAGCCGGTGGCGAGCACCACCACCCAGAGAAGCGACCAGACCTGTCCGCGGGTCCGCAGCAGCTGCGAGGCCAGGAGATAGAGCACCGGGACGTACAGGAACGGCCGGACCTCGTTGATGACGATGCGCAGCTGACCTCCGGTGGCCATGCCGTGCACCGCCGCCGCCGCGATGAACAGCACCAGCGTCGCGAGGCCGGCGGCCAGCGCCGAGCGGGGCAGGCTCAGGTCCCGCCGTGCCATTCCGCGCACCAGCCAGATCAGCACCGCCGTCGCCAGGAGGAGCTCGGAGGGGGTGACGAACAGACCGCTCAGCCCCGTGGTGTTCAGGCTCCGGAAGACCAGCACGTGCTCGGTGAGGCGGTCGGCGAACTCCAGCGGGAACTGCTCGATGACCAGCGCCGCGGCGGCCGGCATGAGGACGGCGGACACCGGGATGCGCCAGAGCAGCATGGCGAGCAGCATGCAGACGACGACCGCGACCACCGCGGCCAGGCCCTGCGAGTCGAGCAGGCCGATGGCCGGCCCCGCGACCAGCGCCAGGAGGAGCCCGCCGGCGCCCACCGCGGTGCTGCGCAGCCGTCCCCACGCCCGGAGCTGCGGGACGGAGAGCTCCGACAGCGCCAAGGGTCAGCTTCCGAGGTGGAGGTACATGTACCCGAGGACGGCCGCCGAGCCCAGCAGCACGGCGGCGTGCGTCGACCCCATCCGGCCGGGCCTCGCGAACCCGGCCACGACGTATATCGCGAGCAGAACGACGATCCAGATCATGGGGTGATGCACTCGAGTCCGATCAGCGGCCGCCGGCGTGCCGCACTCGCGACCTTACGAGCGCAGCCAGGACTCGACAAGGGACATCCGACCCAGTCGCGCCGGGCAGGCCGCCCACGGACACGGCCGTCCGGTCCCGCCGGCCGGGGGCGGGCCCATTGCCAGCGCCGGGCGCTGCCTCGATGCTCGGCTGGTCCACGTCGCTGTCAGGGGGGCATCGCCATCAGCCGTTTCACCGAACTGCGGGTCAACGCGGAGAAGGCCGGGCAGGTCGCCAGGGCGCGGATCGCGCTGCGCCGGTGTGACGAGGTGGGTGCGCTGACCCGCGTCACCGGGCGCATCGCGGTCAGGAACTCCGGGACCATGCGCATCGGGTCGCGGGTGCGGATGTGGGCGAAGGCGAATCCCATCGAGCTCACGACCCTGCCCGGCGGCGAGCTCGTGATCGGAGACGGCACCTCGATCAATCGAGGCGTCTGCCTGTGTGCCCGCGCCGCGGTCCGCATCGGCCGCAACTGCGGGATCGGCAACGACGTGCTGATCCTGGACTCCGACTTTCACGAGGTCGGTCACCACAGCGAGCTCCGCACCGACGTCCCCGCCGCGGTGGTCATCGGTGACAACGTCTGGCTGGCGTCGAGGAGCGTGGTGCTCAAGGGGGTCACGATCGGCGACGGTGCGGTGGTGTGCGCCGGTTCGGTGGTGGTCACCTCCGTCCCGCCGTACACGATGGTCGGCGGATCGCCGGCGCGGGCCATCCGCCGGCTGACCCCCACGGAGGGCGCGCCGGTGCCCGCCTCCGAGGCCGGCACCCCGGCGGCGGACGCGCTCGGCTCCGGGCGGAGAGCGTGACCAGCCCGGCGCCGGGCGGCTCCGCCACCGGCCCCGCCGGGGTGCTCGACGGCGAGGTCGCGGCCGCGCTGCTGGCCGTCGAACCGCGCCAGCGGCTGCTCACCGCCTCTGCGCTCATCGGCGCCGGGGCGCTGGACGCGGCGGCGGAGACGCTGGGCGCGGTCGCCGAGCGCGTCGACGACGCGGACCCCGTGGTGCGCGGCGAGCTGTGCGAGCAGCTGCTGCGGCTCGCCGGCGAGCTGACCGGCCGCGGCCGGCCGGCGGCGGCCGAGGACGCCCTGCGCCTGGGTGCCCGGGTGCTGCCCGGGCGGGCGATCGCCGCGCTGGCGCATCACCTGCAGGGCAGGGGCGAGGTGACCGAGGCGCTGGCGCTCTGGGCCGAGGCCGTCCGCATCGGCCCCGGCGAGGTGCGGCACCACCTGCAGCGCGGACGGATTCTCGAGGCGCAGCTGCGCCTTCCCGAGGCGTACGCGTGCTACCTCGGCGCGCTCGAGGTCCTCCCCGGCGCGGGTCAGGCGCTCCGCCTCGCCCCCGCTCTCGAGCGCGTGGCCGGGCGCCTCCCGGAGCCGGCGGCGGGGCGGAGCGTGAGCATCGCCGTGCTCGGGTCCGCCACCCTCGACCAGCTGCGCGCGTGCCTGGTGGTGCAGTGCCACCGCGCCGGGCTGCGGCCACGTCTCCATCTCGCCGGGTTCGACCAGTACGCCCAGGAGATCCTCGACCCGGGCAGCGGGCTCTACGGGTGCGCCCCGGACATGGTGGTTCTCGCCGTCCACCGGAGCCGGTTCTTCCCCCGGCTCTGCGACTCTCCCCACCAGCTCTCGCTGGAGGCCCGCCGGACCGAGATCGAGCGGGGCGTCGCCACCGTCCGCGGGCTCGTCGCCGCCTTCCGCGAGCGCTCCGGCGCCCTTCTCCTGCTGCACAACATGGTCGTCCCCCAGAACCCCGCGCTGGGCATCGCCGACGCGCGCGACCAGCTGGGGGAGGGGGCGATGGTCGTCGAGATCAATCGCAGGCTCGCGGAGCTGGTCCGGACCGAGTTCCGCGACGTGCACCTGCTCGACGAGGACGGCGTGCAGGCCCGCTGCGGCAAGGCGAGCGCGACCGACCCCCGGCTCTGGCTGGTCGCGGGCATGCCCTGGAGCGACGCGATGGCGATGGCGCTCGCAGCCGAGCACGTCCGCCACCTCCGCGCGCACCGTGGCCTGTCGCGGAAGTGCCTGGTCCTGGACCTGGACGACACCCTCTGGGGAGGGGTCGCCGGCGAGGACGGGGCCGCCCGGGTGGAGCTCGGCGGCAGTGCCCGCGGCAGCGCCCACCTCCAGTTCCAGCGAGAGCTGCGGCGGCTGCGAGCCCGCGGGGTGCTGCTGGCGATCTGCAGCAAGAACAACCCGGAGGACGCCGTCGCCGTGTTCGAGACCCGGCGCGAGATGCTGCTCCGCCTCGACGACTTCGCGGCTGCTCGCATCAACTGGAGGCCGAAGCCCGAGAACGTCGTCGCCATCGCCGCCGAGCTCGACATCGGGCTCGACAGCATGGTGTTCTGGGACGACAGCCCGGCGGAGCGCGCCCAGATGAGGGCGGCGCTTCCCGCGGTGCTCACCCCCGAGGTGCCGGGCGACCCGGCGCTCCTCCGCCAGGCGCTCGTCGAGCTGACCGTGTTCGACAGCCTCGCCCTCACCGAGGAGGACAGGGACCGCACCAGGCTCTACCGGGAGCAGGCGGACCGCCGCCGGCGGGAGGACGACATCCGCGGCTCCGGGCGGCTGGAGGACCACCTGGCGGAGCTCCGCACCGTCGTGGAGATCGCCCCGTCCGGCGGCGGCTCGCTCGCCCGCGTCTCCCAGCTCACCAGGAAGACCAGCCAGTTCAACCTCACCGGCCTCCGCCTGAGCGAGGCGGAGATCGAGGTGCTGCAGCGCGCGGGCCGCCGTGTCTACGCCATGCGGGTGGCCGACCGCTTCGGCGACAGCGGCCTGGTCGGTGTGGGGATCGCCGGGCCCGGGCCGGCCGGTGCCGGCACCTGGGAGATCGACGTCCTGCTGCTGAGCTGCCGCGTCATCGGGCGCGGCGTCGAGTCCGCCCTCCTGCACCGGATGGCGCGGGACGCCCGCGAGGCCGGTGCCGCCCGGCTCGCCGGCCGCTACCTGCCGACCGACCGGAATCGACCCGCGCGGGACTGCTACCGCGACCACGGCTTCCGCGAGGCCGCGGAGGCCTCGGGCGATGCCGGTGCCCGGTGGGAGCTCGACCTCGAGACCTCGCCGGTGCCGGTGCCCGCCTGGCTCGAGGTCAGGAACCTCGTCGACCCGGAGGTGGTGTGACATGCGGTCGGATGCAGCGCTGGTGGCCCAGGTGCGCACGGTGATCGCGGAGAGCCTCGACCTCGACGAGGATCAGCTCCCCGACGAGCCCAGCCAGGACACCGTCGCGGGCTGGAGCTCGCTCGCTCACCTCGTGCTGGTGCTCAACCTGGAGGAGCGCTTCGGGGTCTCGTTCTCGATGGACGAGATGGTCGCGCTGACCTCCGCCCGGAGGATCCTCGAGGTCCTCAGCCGGCGGGCCTGATCGCCGGGCGAGGGTGAGCCGCGGCGGGCCTGCGCAGGCTCACGCCGCGGCCGGCGGGACGTGGCGGATGTCGCCGAGGTGCGCGGCCAGGCGGGCGACGTACAGGTCGAGCGAGAACTGCGTCTCGACGGCCGACCGCGCGTTGGCCCCCAGCCTGGCTCGCTCGCGGGGGTCGGAGAGGAGGCGGCGGATGGCGTGGCGCAGCGCCGAGGCGTCTCCCGGCGGGACCAGCACCCCCGTCACCCCGTCGCGGACGATCTCGCGCTGACCCTCGGTCGCCGACACCACCATCGCCTTGCCCATCGCCATCCCCTCGAGAACGGTGGTGACGCCTCCCTGGAAGTCGTTCGGGAGCAGCGGGACCACCACCACCCGGGCACGGGCATAGAGGTCACGGAGCTCGCGATGCCGGAGGAGGCAGGTGCTGACGTTGGCCGGCAGCTGACCGGGCTCCGCCCAGCGTGCGCCGGGAGAGTGCGGGCTGCCGGCGGCGATGGCGACCTGCTCGGACATGCCGGCGCAGGCCAGCGCCAGGGTGCGGTAGTCGCGGTGCTCGCGCCCGGCGCTGACGATCAGGGGCTCCTGGGCCACCGCCGCCGGTCGCCAGAAGCCGTCGTCGGCGAAGTACGGCACCACCGCCAGGCGGGAGGAGGGGATGCGCAGCGACCGCTCGGCGAAGTCCCTCTGCCCCTGCGAGTGGAGCAGCACCGTGGTGGTCTCGAAGCCGCTCACCAGCCGCATCAGCTGCGGCTTGATGCGCGTGCTGAGGTGGTGGCCCAGCATGAGGTGCGGGACCCGGCGTCGCAGTGCGCGCATGGCCAGCGCGAGCGGGATGCCGACGTGCTCGCCGTCCGAGAAGACCGCGTCGACATCCTCGAGACGGCGGAGCGCCGCCCGGGCGTGCGCGATCGACTGCCGCGGCGAGCGGCGCTCGACCGAGCCGGCGAGCCGGGACCAGTCGAGGAGGTCCACGCCGTGGTCGCGCTCGAGTCGCAGGAACTCCGGGTGCGGCCGGTGGCCGGAGGCGACCTCCTCCCGGAGGCGGCCGTCCACGCGGCAGGACACCAGCATCAGCGTGCGCGCGGCGCGCACGTCAGCCACCGCCGTACGCCGCCGGACGCACCTGCTGGCGGTGCTCCAGGATGCGTGCGGGCACCCCGACGACGGTGCGGGCGGCGGGCACGTCGTCGATGACCACGGCGTTGGCGCCGACGGTGGAGCGGTCGCCGAGATGCACCCCGCCCAGGATCCGTGCGCCCGCACCGACGAAGACGGCGTCACCCAGGACCGGGAAGGCGGGCTCGTTGCGCATGCCCACGGTCACCGCATGGACCAGGCTGCAGTTGGCGCCGATCCGCTCCGCCATCACCACGGTGCCGCCGGGATGGGCGATGTAGAGGCCCGGGCCGAGCGGGATCGAGGGGCCGAACTCGAGGCCGAAGAGAACCTGGTTGATGCGGGCCAGCAGGGTCGGCAGCAGCCGGATGCGGTGGCGGTGGCACCAGCCGGCCACACGGAGGATCCCCGTCGCCCAGAGCGCCGGATGCTGCCAGAGGAGCGCGAGCACGTCGCTCGCCCGCAGCGTGGTCGGGATGGGCTCCCCTCCGGCGGGACGGTACCCCCGGACCTTCCACCGCTTCATGTCCTCGGTGAAGAGGCTCACGGCCGTCCCCCGGCCCGGCGCAGGCGCCGGGAGGCGAGCGCGCGCAGCCAGGCGACCTCCGTCCGGGTGGGGATGCGCAGGAGGGCGCCGAGCAGCAGCGCCGTGGCGATCGCCACCACCAGCTGTCCGGCGAGGCCGAGGCGACCGGCGAGGGTGACGAGCCCGGCCACGCCGGCGGCCGCGAGCAGGGCACGCGCCAGGCGGCGGACGAAGCGGGCGTCGACCAGCCAGGGCATGAGGAGCAGGGCGCAGACCGCCTCGAACACCTCGGTGGCCAGCAGGCTGACCGCCGCGCCCAGGGCGCCGTTGTGCAGGTGGGTCTGGGTCCACGGGATCATGACGGCATTGAGCCCCAGGTTGAGCACCGTGGCCACCGCCACCACCGCGAGCCAGACGCTCGAGCGGTTGCTGGCGTAGAGGACCAGGCAGGCGAGCATGTTGAAGTAGGTCGGGACCACGCTGATGGCGAGGACGATCAGCGGACCCACGGCGCCGTGGAAGCGCGGGCCGTACAGGGTCAGGATCAGGGATCCGGAGAGGCCCGCGATCACGGCGCTGATCAGGAGGCCGAGCAGGATGGTGGTCTCCACCGGTGGGCGTGCCAGCGACCGCAGGGCGCCGGCTCCATGGGTGAAGGCGATGGAGAACCGCGGATACCAGGCGGTGCCGATCACGCCGGCGACCATCAGCAGGGTGGTGAAGATCTGCAGGGGCACGCTGTACCAGCCCACCACCTCGGCCGGCGCCAGCGCGGAGAGCATCAGCGTGTCGATCCAGAGGTAGACGGTGAGCACCAGCCCGCCGGCCCAGAGGGGAAGGCCGCGGCTGAACAGGGATCGGAGCTCACGCGCCTCGGGCCGCCAGGCGGGGCTGAAGAGCCGGCGCATCCACACCACGTTCAGTGCCAGGACCAGCGCGGAGATCACCAGGCTCGACTCGAGCATGGCGACCACCCCGGAGCCGACCATCACCACTCCGATCGCGGCGAACCTCGACAGCGCGCCGCTGAGCGCGTTGGAGCAGGCCACGTAGTGCATCCGCTCCAGCCCGGTGAACGCGGCCTGGATGACGCCCCCGACCGAGGACAGGAGCATCGCCGCCGTGGCCAGCCAGACCAGCATCGCCTGCTCGGTCCCGGCGCCGGAGAGGTGGTTGTAGAGGGCCACGACCGCGACCGCCGGCAGCCACCACAGCAGCCGGATGATCACTCCGGATCCGATGCCGGTCATGGCCCAGCCGTGGCTGCGGGCGATCTCGCGGGTCAGCAGCTGCTCGATCCCCATGCCGACGACCGCTCCGAGGATGGCGGCCACCGAGGTGGCGACGGCGATCTCGCCCATCTTCGCGGGGCCGATCACCCGTGGGACGAAGCAGAGCCAGACCGCGGACGCGGCGGTGGCGGCGGCCTGGCCGCCGGCCAGCCAGAGGCCGTTGCGCAGCACCCGGCTGGCCGGCGAGCCCGCCGGTGCGAGGTCGGCGGCAGCGGTCATCGCAGCGGTCGCCGCGACGGGCTCGCAGGACGGGGGTGGCATCTCCGCCACTCTCGTCTGCGCCCCGGGGCCGGGCAATGGGCCTCTTCAGAGGGCCGAGGCCGGCTGACCCGGCGCGCTGGGCACCAGTCCTGCGCCGTCCCTCGCGGCACCGGACCCGAGGTGGCCCGGGATCGCGCCGCCCGCGGCGGCGCGATCGCCCATTCACGCGGACGCCGCCGGGGGCCAGGCTCCCAGAGGTGAACGTGAGCATGACGACGAGCGACGGCGATCTCCCCACGGTCTGCGTCGTGATTCCGACGCGCCACCGGCTGAGCCAGCTGCTCCGGGTCCTCGACGCCCTCGAGCAGCAGGACTTCCCGCGCGAGCTCGTCGAGACCGTGGTGGTGGTCGACGGCGACCCGGCGACGGCCGAGGCGCTGGCCGGGAGGAGCGGCGTGGACGCCCTCCACCAGGACAACGGCGGTCCCGCCGCGGCGCGCAACGCGGGCGTCGCCAGGGCGCGGGCCGAGCTGGTGGCGTTCCTCGACGACGACGTGGTGCCGCCCCGCGGCTGGCTCCGGCGGCATGCGGAGGCGCATCGCTCGAGGGAGAACCTGGTCGTGATCGGTCCGCTCCTCCCCTCGCAGAGCGGCGTGCGCGAGTCGCCGTGGGTTCGGTGGGAGGCGAGGATGCTCGGTCGCCAGTACGCCGACATGACCGCCGGGCGGTGGTCGGCGACCCCGCGCCAGTTCTACACCGGGAACGTCTCGGTTCGACGCGAGCACCTCGTCGGGGCGGGCGGGTTCGACGCCTCGCTGCGCCGGGCCGAGGACGTCGAGCTCGGCTTCCGGCTGCGGGACCTGGGCCTGTGCTTCGAGTTCCATCCGGACGCGGCGGCCCGCCACGAGGCCAGCCGCCCCTACCGGTCCTGGACCTGGGCCGCTCGCGAGTACGGCCGGATGGACGCGCTGATGGGGACGCGCCTGGGCCGGCCGGAGGTGCTGGAGGCCGCCGGGCGCGAGTTCCACGGGCGCCACCGGTTGACCCGGATGGCGGTCCTCCGGAGCCTGCGACGTCCCTGCCTCGCGTCGGCCCTGTCCTGGCTGGGGGCACCGCTCGCACGGACCGCGCTCCGCGCCGGGCTCACCGGCGTCTCCGACCTGATCTGCGGCGGGGTCTTCAACGTCCTCTACTGGCAGGGGATGAGCGACGCGATCGGCGGCGAGCGCTGCGCGAGATCGCTCATCGCCTCGCACGGTGCGACCGCCCGGCCCCACGGCGCCGGCGACGCCGGCGCCGCCTGACCGGACCGGTCAGGCGCAGGCGGCGTCCGTCCGGTCCCTGGTGAGGACGACCAGCGCGCACAGCGGCTTCCTCAGCTCGCGCCACGAGGTGACCGGCCGGGTGTGGAAGAGGGCGGACAGAAGCGGCTGGATGGGCCCGGTGGGGGGCGGCAGGTAGTCGCAGAGCTCTCTGCGGGAGCGCACCAGGACGCTCTCGCCGACGTACTCGAGGCTCTCCAGGG
>JAXDLS010000136.1:0-4969 GCA_034666485.1 Chloroflexota bacterium | reverse complement strand
GTAGCGGTCGGCCTCGTCGACGGTGGCGGCGGCCAGCGCCAGGTCGGCGGCGATCTCGGCGTCGGCGGCGGCCCCGGCCGCGGCCCAGGCGGCGCGCGCGGCGGCACCGGCGGCATCGGTCTGCCGCGGCTCTCCGTCGCCGGCGCGGGCCGCCGCCTCGGCCACCTCGTCGGCGCTCTCCCCGGCGACGAGTGCCGCGGTCGCCGCCTCCGCCGCCGCCTGCACCGCCATCTCGACGGAGGTGGCGGGCTGCTCGTCCTGGATGCCTGACATCGCGCCGCACCTCTGAGGGTCACGTTCGAATCAGATCATATGACATTCTTTCTGTCAGCTACAACGTCCTTGTGGTGGCCGCGGCGCCAGCGCCGCCCGGGGGGCCGCGGAGGGCAGGAAGCCCTCCAGGCCGCCCGGCGCGGCGAGCGCCCGTCGCGCCTCGCCGGCGTCGCGGAGCAGCCGCTCGACGTCAAGCCCCAGGCAGCGGGGGCGGAAGGGCTCGAGGCGGGCGATGCCGCGGTCGAGCAGGCTGAGGGCGCCGCGGAGGTTGCCCCGGGACGCGTGGTGGAGGCCGACGCCCACCTGGAGCAGCCCCTGGTAGAGCCGCCGCAGTTCGGTGGGCTCGGCTCGCCAGGCGTCCTCGAGCACCTCGTGCGCCTCGAACCACCGCCCCTCGTTGAAGAGGCGCACCCCCTCGACCAGCAGGGGAGGGGGAGGGGCCGGGTCGGCGTCCCGCTCCACGCCTAGCCCGCGCCCCGCTCCCAGGCGAGGCCGGCGGCGAGCACGGTCTCGTCCTGGGGGGCGATCAGCTGCAGGTTGCCGATGGCGAGCCCGGCCCAGCCGATGAGGTTCACCCAGCGCAGCCAGGCGGAGAAGGGGATGCGCACCTCGAGCTCGTCGCAGTCCTCGGCGGGCAGCTCGGTGGCGACGCACGGACTGGCGTAGAGGTCGACGTCGGGGCGGTAGCGGCGCCACTCCTCGAGCGCGGTGTAGGCGGCGGCGACCTCGGCGGGATCGCGCTGCTGGGCGAGCTCGAGCTTGGCCCGGATGTTGTCGCCGTACTCGGCGGCGCGGGCGGGGAAGGTGGCGCGGTGCGAGGCGGCGGCCTCCTCGAAGAACAGCGGCCAGGTGTTCGCCGCCGGTTCGGGGACGGAGGCGGCCACCACCCGGGCGCCCAATCGCTCCAGCCCGGCCACCCACTGCTCGGCGGCGTCGCTTCCCTCGGGGATGCGGCCGTCGCCCACCGACGGGGGCCGGGTGAGCAGGCCGACGGTGAGCCCCGCCAGCAGCGGCTCCGGTGCCGGCCGGCCGCCGAGCACCGACCACATCAGGGCCACGTCCGCGACGCTGCGCGCCATCGGCCCCACGGTGTCGAGGGTGGGGCAGAGCGGGAAGATGCCGTCCATGGGCAGCCCGCCCCAGCGGGTCTTGAGCCCGACCGTGTCACAGCACGCCGAGGGCAGGCGGATCGAGCAGCCGGTGTCGGTGCCCAGCGCCAGCTCGCACATGCCCGCCGCCAGCGCCGCCGCGTTGCCGCTCGAGGAGCCACCGGTGGTCCGTCCCGGGTGGACGGGGTTGTGGACGGTGCCGTACCACGGGTTCCGGCCGAGCACCCCCCAGGCGTACTCGGTGAGGTTGGCCTTGCCGATCAGCACCGCGCCTTCGTCGAGCAGGCGCTGGGCGGTGCTGGCGGTGCGGGTGGGCACGTGGTCGGCGTGGATCCTCGAACCGTAGGTGGTGCGCACGCCCGCGGTGTCGATGAGGTCCTTGACCAGCAGGGTCCGGCCGGCGAGCCGGCCGGGGCGTGGCTCGGCGGGGGGGGCCACCCAGGTGATGACGGCGTTCAGGGGATCGCGGTTCACCCCGCCGCCTACCGCAGCGCTGCCGCAGTCCGGTCACGCGCCGGGGCGCGGCCGTAGACGGTGGTGCGCTCCACCGGCACCCGGCCGATGGCGCGGATCGCCGCCTCCAGCTCCTCGGGCTCCTTGCGCACCCCCCACTCGGCGCCGGCCATCCGTGAGATGGTCTCCTCCATGAGGGTGCCGCCGAGGTCGTTGGCGCCCCCCTCGAGCAGCTGCTGGGAGGCCACGAGGCCGAGCTTCACCCAGGAGACCTGCACATTCTCGATGAGCCCGCTCAGCAGGATGCGGGCGATGGCGTGCACCCGGCGGCTGTCGGCCACGGAGGCACCGGGGCGGGCCAGGCCGGCCAGGTAGATGGGAGCGTTCTGGTGGACGAAGGGGAGGGGCACGAACTCGGTGAAGCCGCCGGTTCGCTCCTGGATGCGTGCCAGCCGGCGGATGTGGCCGACCCAGTGGGGAGGCGCGTCGACGTGCCCGTACATCATCGTCGACGACGAGCGGAGGCCGACCGAGTGCGCGGTGCTGACGATCTCCTCCCAGGTGTCGGCGGGGAGCTTGCCCTTGGTGAGCACCCAGCGCACCTCGTCGTCGAGGATCTCGGCGGCGGTGCCGGGGATGGTGCCGAGCCCGCGGTGGCGGCACTCCTGCAGGAACTCGCGGAAGGAGATGCCCAGCCTGGCCGAGCCGTTCAGCACCTCCATGGGGCTGAAGGCGTGGATGTGCATCTCCGGGACCCGGGCGCGGATCGCGTCGAGGATGCGGAAGTAGAAGTCGGCGGGGAGCCCGGGATGGATGCCGCCCTGGATGCACACCTCGGTGGCGCCGTAGTCCCACGCCTCCTCGGCGCGGTCGGCGATCTCGTCGAGACGCAGCGTGTAGGAGTCGGGGTCCATCTCGCGCTGGGCGAAGGCGCAGAAGCGGCAGCCCGTGTAGCAGACGTTGGTGAAGTTGATGTTCCGGTTGACCACGTAGGTGACGGCGTCGCCCACCGCCGCGGCGCGCAGCCGGTCGGCGACGCGGCACAGCTCCTCGAGCGCCTCGCCCTCGGCCTGGAACAGCGCCAGCGCCTGCTCGTCGCTCACCGGCCGGCCCGCCTCGGCGTCGTCCAGCGCGGCGCGGACCTCGCCGTCGAGCCGGGCCCCGGTGCGAGGCGTCCACGAGGCGGTCACCGGGAGGGCGTCGATGTCGCCGTACACCGCCAGCGCGTCGTCGCGCAGCCCGGCGCCCCTGGCGTGGGTCAGCGCGGTCCGGCGCGGCTTCCACTCCACGTCCGGGTCCTGCCAGCGCCGCGGCTCGGCCCGCGCGCCCTCGACGGCGAGCCCGTCGCCGCCCACCAGCGCCGCCACCGGTGCGCGCATCCGCGTCGCCAGGTAGGGGTCGGGACGGGTGGCGTACTCGGGATAGAGGCAGAGGCGCTCGCGCAGAGTGAGCCCGTGCTCGGCGGTGCGCGCCGCCAGGTCGTCGAGCGCGGGCCAGGGGGCCTCGGGGTTGACGTGGTCGGGGGTCACCGGCGAGACCCCGCCCCAGTCGTTGATGCCCGCCTCCAGCAGGCGCGGGTAGTGCGGGTCGCTGAGGTTGGGCGGCGCCTGCACGTTCATCCGCGGGCCCATCACCACCCGTGCGGTGGCGACCGCGGCGAGGAACTCCTCGAACGAGGGCTCGGGATGGTCGCGCATCGCGGTGCGCGGCTTGGCCCGGAAGTTCTGGACGATCACCTCCTGGACGTGACGGTGGCGCCGGTGCACGTCGCGGATGGCGAGCAGCGCCTCCGCGCGCTCCTCCTCGGTCTCGCCGATGCCCACCAGGATGCCGGTGGTGAAGGGGATGCCGAGGCGTCCCGCGTCCTCGACGGTGCGCAGCCGCACCGCGGGCACCTTGTCGGGTGAGCGGTGGTGGGCCATGCCCGTCTCCAGCAGCCGCTCGGAGGTCTGCTCGAGCATGATCCCCATCGAGGCGCTCACCTGCTTCAGGCGTGCCATGTCCTCCCAGGACATCACCCCGGGATTCAGGTGGGGGAGGAGGCCGGTCTCCTCGATGACCAGGATGCAGATGGCGCGGAGGTACTCGAGGGTGCTCCGGTAGCCACGCTCCTCGAGCCAGCGCCGCGCCGTGGGATAGCGGACCTCGGGCTTGTCGCCGAGGGTGAGCAGCGCCTCCTTGCAGCCCGCCGACCGTCCCGCGCGCACGATGGTGAGCACCTCGTCGGGGGAGAGGAAGGGGGCGGTGACGCGTGCCGGCGGTTTGGCGAACGCGCAGTAGTGACAGCGGTCGCGGCACAGCATGGTGAGCGGCACGAACACCTTCCGCGAGTAGGTGATCACCTCGCCGTGGCCCAGCTCGCGCAGCCGGGTGGCCACGGCGCAGAGCTCCTCCAGCGACTCGCCCCGCGCGCCCAGGAGAGCGGTCACCTCGGCGGACGCCAGGGTCCTGCCCTGGGCCGCGCGGTGGAGAGCACGGCTCAGTGTCCGCTCCATGACGGCACCTACTGTAGAGGATCGGTCCGGGACGCCGACGCGGCGAAGGGGCACGCCGGCGCATCGGGTCATGGAGGCGTTCTCAGCCGCTGACCGGGGTGGGACCGGCAGCGCAGAATGGCCGCGCAGCCGCAGTGTGGCGGCCAGTGGAGGAGCCGGGATGGTCGACAGCGTGTATCGCGTCACCGACATCGTGGGGGTCAGCGGCGAGTCCTGGGAGGCTGCGGCTCAGATGGCGGTCGAGACCGCGGCGCGGACGTTGCGGGACCTGCGTGTCGCCGAGGTGGTGAAGCTCGACTGCACCATCGAGGACGGCAGGGTGGCCAAGTTCCGCACCCGGCTGAACGTGTCGTTCAAGTACGAGGGCGGCGGCGAGGAGTAGCGCGTCCGGGGCGACGGGCGGCCTCCGCCGCTGCCGCGACCTGCACCTGCTGGGACCGGCGGCGGGAGGCTGGCCACCGGCGACCGGCCCGGGACAGCGCACTGCCCCGGCCGGTTGCCGTGTGGCGCTAGGCCACCCTGAGCGAGGAGGCGTCGCCCGCGGCGTCGAGCGCCACGGCGAGCACGTCCTCCACGCGGCTGGCCAGGTGGAAGGTCATGTCGTTGCGCACGCTCTCGGGCACGTCGTCGATGTCGTTC
>JAXDLS010000135.1:0-3616 GCA_034666485.1 Chloroflexota bacterium | reverse complement strand
AGGTAGCGCCGCGTCCCGGGCACGATCACCATCCGGTTGCTGCGTCCCTCCTGTCCCGCGTGCTCGTGACGCTCCACATACATGCTCCGCTTGGTCATCGCGAAGTAGTGGTACGGGCTGGAGAGGTACCCGGCCATCCGGATGCGGTTGAGCCGGGCGGAGAAGCGGTGGTGCTGCTCGAGGTCGTCGCTGATCAGCCAGAGCATGAAGTCGGCGTCGCCGCGGGTGCCCACCAGGCTGTAGGTGCGCAGCAGGACGCCGGGGAGGGCCGCGGTCTCGGCGAGCAGCGCGATCAGCTCCTCGCGGTCGGCGGCGCGCTCGGCGTCGTCACGGCGGCGCCAGGCGGGGTCGAGACGGTGGAAGGCGAAGCGGACGAACTGCCGGGTGATCGTCGGACGCCTGCTGACGTCGCGGATGGTGACGGTCGCCTGATCGATGGCCATGCTGCCTCGCTCCGGGTCTATTTCAGGTGCTCGCGGGAGACCGGTACGGTATAGCCGCACTGCCGGCAGGCCCAGCCCCGGCCGCGGCGCGACACAACCCTGCCGTCATCGAGGGTGACGCTCGTGTCGGGCCCGAGGAGGGGGGTCCAGGCGGCGGGATCGCCGGCGGACAGCCCTGTCCCGAACCCGGCACGAGCCACCCGCTTGCAGCTGTCGCAGCGGTCCGGCGGTGGATTGACGAGCATTGCGGTGGTGTCCGGTCCTTCGATTATAGGGTGGGGTCGAAAAACGACCGCCGGGAGTGGAGCAGCCGCTCCAGGGCGGTGGCGGCGAGGTCGGCCGCATGTGCCTGCGCGAGGACGCGTCGCACCTCGGCGCCGTGGTCGTCACCGGCGGCGTCCATGATGCGGGCCATCCGCTCGGCCTCGTCGCCCTCGGCGAGGGCCTGCGCCTCGGCGGCGGCGAGGCCCGCCGCGATGCCGTCATCCGCCGGCACCGCCGCCAGCGCCCCGGCCAGGCTCCCCAGCGGCGGCGGGCGGTCGGCGTCGCCGGTGAGCGGCGGGGGTGGGGGGATGCCCGGCCACTGGCGGACGAACACCCCGCCGGCGGGCGGCCCGAGGCAGACCAGCAGCGCCGGACCGGCGGTGTCGAGGCGGGCGGCGATCGCCGACACCGCCCCGGCGGTGGACCGGTGGCGCAGCGCGGCGCGCAGCCGGTCGAGGCCCTCGTCGTCCGCCGGCGGTGGCGATGGCAGGGGATGACGGCGGGCGCCGCCGCCGTCGAGCTCGACGCGCAGCCCGCCGCCGGGGCCGGCCAGCCAGACCCGGTCGGGGCCTTCCAGCGACGCCGCGGCGGAGCCCAGCAGCGCGGCGGCCTCCTCCACCCCGGCGGCGCGGGCGAGCACTGCGCCGGCGAGGCCAGACCTCGCCACCGCCCCGGCGGGGGCGCAGGCGACGAGCAGGCCACACCGGTTGACGCCGTGGTGCACCCCTGCGGCGGTGGCGCAGCCGGCGGCGTCGTGGCAGGGCTCGCCCGCGTCCAGCGCGGGGCTGCTCCACCAGCCTGCCGGCGACCCACCGCCGACGCCGGCGAGCACCGGGCCGCGGGTGCGCAGCACCGCGACGTGGGCGGGACCGCCGGCCTCGGCGACGTGGCCGGCGAGCACCGCGCCCCGGCCGTCCTCGAGCAGGACGGCGCCTGCCGGATCCGCCACGGTCACGCCGGCTCGCCGGCCTCCACCCGGCCGTAGCCGCCGCGGTAGAAGAGCAGCGGGGGAACGGTGCGGGCGACGTCGAGCTCGCGCACCCGCCCGATGACGAGGTGATGGTCGCCCGCCTCGAGCACGCGCTCTGTGTCGCAGTCGATCCAGGCGACGACACCGTCGATCACCGGTGAGCCGCTGCCCGCCGGGCGCCACGAGAGCGCCCGGAACTTCGCCGTCTCGCGGCTGGAGAAGAGCCGGCAGAGCTCGACCTGGTCGTATGCGAGCAGGTTGACGCAGAAGGCCCCGGCCGCCTCGATGCTCGCCCAGCTGCGCGCCGCCCGGTCGACGGTGAAGGAGACCAGCGACGGCTCCAGCGACACCGAGGTGAAGGAGCCCACGGTCAGCCCCGCCGGGAGGCCGTCGTGCAGCGCGGTGACCACCGCCACCCCGGTGGGCACGTGACCCATGATGCGGCGGAAGTGGCCGTGAGCCGGGACCCGCGAGCCCTCCGCGGCGGCGTCGCCGGCGGGGTGGTGGGCTCGCGGGATCACCCGGTCACTCTAGCTCAGAATGCGGCCGTCCCCGACGGGGTGCCAAGGCCGCTGGGGCCGTCGTATCCGGCCCGTGCGCTGCACATCGGGTTGCCGAAGCAGAGCAGCCCGTTGCTCCCCGACACCACGTCGTGGAGCGTGCCGCCGTGGCCGTAGAGCCAGGCACCCGGGGCCGCCTGCGCGGAGGGGTTTCCGGCGAGCGCGTAGAGGGCGGCGACGAACGGCGCACCGGTGCTGGTTCCTCCCGCCTGCAGCCAGCCGGCCGCCTGGTAGCTGTCGTACACCGCGACGCCGGTGGCGGGGTCGGCGACCATGGAGACGTCGGCGGCGCTCCGCCGGCTGCAGCCGGTGCCGAGCTGCCAGGCCGGCCTGGGCTCGTAGGCGCTGCAGCCACTGCCGCTTCCGCTCCAGACGGTCTCCGCCCAGCCGCGCGGGCTGGTGTCGCGGGTGAGGGTGGTGCCGCCGACGGCGATCACGAAGGGCGAGACGGAGGGGAACACCGTGCCGAAGCCCGAGTCGCCCGAGGCGGCGGTGACGGCGATGCCGGGATGGTTGAAGTACGCGTCCCAGGCGGTCTGCTGGGCCTGCTCGGGAACGCCCCAGCTGTTGCTGATGGCGACCACGCCGGGGACGCTCGCGGCGTAGTTCACCGCCGCGCCGAGCACGGGGATGTCCTGGGTGGCGGCCTCGACGAGGAGGATGTGACAGTCGGAGCACGCAGCCGAGATCATGTCCAGGTCGAGCGCGATCTCCCTCGACCAGCCGGCGTCGGGCGTCGGGCAGCCGGTGCCGCCGTGGGCATCCACCTTGCGGAAGCAGCCGTTGGCGGTGGAGCAGGGCGGAAGGCCCATGGCGGTGCGGTAGACGGCGAGGTCGGCCTCGGCGTTGGGGTCGTCCATGGCGTCGACCACGGCGACGGTCCGGCCCGCGGAGCCGGTACCGGTGATGCCGTAGGCACTGCGCAGGTTGGCGGCGGTGAGCCCGTGGGGGACGCCCGCCGTCGGCGGTGGCGCCGGAGCCGGGGCGGGGCTGCCCCCGAGCAGGGTGCCGAGCCCCAGGCCGCCGAGCAGCCCGCCGAGCAGCCCGCCGCCCGGGGCGTCGAGGAAGCGCGCCATGCAGCGCGCCTGGTCGTGGAGCCCCTGCACGCAGGCGGGGAGACCCGCGCTCGCCGGCATCCTCGCCTCGGAGGCGGTGAGGGTCCCATTGACTCCGAACAGAATCAGTGCCGAGGTGGACACGCCCACCGCGGCACGCCACGCCGTGCCTCTCACCAGAACCCTCCCACTCGTCGAGCCCGCCGGCTGCATCGGCGGGCGGAAGCGAGCATACACACCAAACGCACTCAACGCACAGGTCTTGCATTTCCAGGTCGCAGGCGCCGCCGGGTTGGGCCCGCCTCCGGGCAGGACGGTTGCGGT
>JAXDLS010000134.1:0-2690 GCA_034666485.1 Chloroflexota bacterium | reverse complement strand
CATGTCGGCGTAGAGCTCGTCGCGGGTCACCGTCCCGCCTTCCACGGCAGCGAGCCGCGCCCGAGCATCCCCCGCGAGCCGAGCCGCCAGGTGGCGGTGTCGTCGCCGCGCGGGTGGTAGCCGGCCTCGAGCAGCGCGGCGGCGTCCTCGCCGCGATACATGGCCGCGCAGGGCTCGCGGAAGTCGCACCCGCCGCAGCTCTCCGGTGACGGGTTGGGGTAGACCCGCAGCTGCGGGTCGGTCATGTCGTCCACCTCCAGGATCACCTGCCGCCCCGCCGTGGCCAGCTCCTCGCGGGTGCGCAGGATGCGGGTGCGGCGGAAGTATGGCGTCTCCTCCTGGACCAGCCGGGGCCCCGACGCCTCCGGCGAGCGCAGCGGTACCCGGGGCTGGGAGCGGCGCTCGATGGCGGCGAGCGGGTCCCAGGCGGGCATGCTCCGGGCGGGGAGGCGGGCGACGTCGACGGTCACGCCCTCTGCGGGCACGGCGCGGCGCAGCTCGTGGTAGATCACCCCGCCGATCGTCCAGCCGAGGTAGTCGAGCTCCCACGCCCAGCTGTGGAAGAGACCCCGCTCGTCGAGCTCGAGCTCGTGGAGGTCGGCCCAGCCATCGTCGACGAAGCGGTGGTAGAGGAGCCAGGGGACGTCGTCGTCGTCCTTGACCAGCACCTCGATGCGATCGCGCACCCGCACCTCGCGGCCGCCGCCGGTCCGCACCTCCTGGCCCGGCCGGGCGGGGTCGGGGATGCCGCGTCCGAACTCGACGCCCACCCATGCGGGGGTGAAGCGGTCGACGGTGGGCGCCCAGGTGAAGTAGTTGCGGAGCATCGCCTCGCCGAGGTCGTGGTCACGGCGCCAGGCCCGCTCCTCCACCTCGGTGAGGCCGTGGTCGCGCCGGCGGGCGTCGCGCTGCTCGCCCATGGAGCGGGCGAAGGCCTCGAGCACCGAGGGGTAGACGATGGCGCGGTTCCAGGTCCACATCCCGGGGAAGTAGTAGATGGCGAGGGCGTCCCGCAGCGCCCGGTCGAGGTCGTGGGTGCGGGCCGGGCGCCGCGGCACCAGGTTGCCCCGGGTGGTCGCGCCCAGGTCCCATGCGCGGCGGCAGCGCTTGAAGAGGCGCCGGTCCTGCTCGCGCAGCAGGTACGGCGGCGGTGCGACCGTGTCCACCATGACCTCGCCCCCTGGGCACCTCGGGTCGATGCCCTCACAGGCTACCCGCGGGGGGCACCGCCCGGGAACGGGGTCGCCGCCGGCGCCTACCAGACCCGGGTGCGACCGATGCGGATCCGCAGCCCGACGGAGTAGTCGGCGGCGAAGCTCGCCGGGCTCCAGCCGTTGCGCGCGATCGCGTCCGAGTACCTGGCCACGTACTCGGGGGACGCGTCCGCGGGCCCGAGCGAGGGATCGACCTCGGCGGTGCCCTCGAGGACGACGACGTCGCCGCCCTGGCCGTTGCCGTCGAGGTGCAGCGCCACCCGCGGATTCGCAGCCAGGTTGCGCAGCTTGGCGGTCTCGGGCCTGCTGTAGACGACGATGTCCGGGTCCTGCCAGAGGAACCACACCGGCGATGGCTGCGGCTGCCCGTCGGCACGCACCGTGACCAGCCAGGCGATGATCTCGTCGCGCAGGCGCTCGGCGGCGCGCCGACCGGCGGGGGTGGTGGTGTCGAGCATGCGGCGTCTCCGTTCTGACCGATGGGCTAGGGTGATCATGCTGGAGGTGGGCCATGGACGTGCGACGCGCTGCCGCCGCCGAGCCCGGCGGCGTGCTCGACGCGGCGGGGCGCCCGCCGCGCGGACGGGGTCGCCTCTTCGGTGCCCGACGCAGCGTGCGGCTCGGTGACGTCGACCGCGCCGGACGCCTCCGACTCGACGCCCTCGCCCGCCACCTCCAGGATGTGGCCACCGACGACACCATCGACGCGAGGATCGGCGACAGCGCGCTGAGCTGGGTGGTGCGCCGCGCCGCGGTGGTGATCGAGCGCTGGCCCGCCTATCTCGAGCCGCTCACCTACACGACCTTCTGCAGCGGTACCGGGCCGCGCTGGGCGGAACGCCGCACCTCCGCTCGGGGCGACGGCGGCGCACGGCTGGACGCCGCGGTCCTCTGGGCGTGCATCGACGCCGGCAGCGGCCGTGCCGCGGCGCTCCCCGACGGCTTCGACGAGGTCTGGGGCTCGACGGGCGGCCGCACGGTGTCGGCGCGGCTGATCCACCCTCCGCCCCAGGAGCCGCTCTCGGACCGTCCCTGGCAGGTGCGCGCCAGCGACCTCGACGTGCTCGGCCACGTCAACAACGCGGTGCACTGGGCCGCCGTCGAGGAGGAACTCGCCCGCCTCCTCCCCGCCCGGCTCCCGGTCGCCGCCGAGTGCGAGTACCGCCTGCCCATCGAGCTCGGCGACGCCGTGACCCTGCGCACCCGCGTCGACGGTCCGGAGCTGCGCACCTGGATGGTCAGCCCCCGAGGTGTCCACGCCTCGGCCCGCGTCCTGACGGGCTGACCCTGCGGGATGCGCCGCTGTTCTGCCGCCTGTTCGGGATGCTCTGCAGTTCTGCCGTCCGGTGGAGATGCACGGCTGTGCTGCCGCACGGTGGAGTGGCGGTTCTGCCGCGCGGTGGAGATGCCCGGCTGTTCTGCCGCCGGTGGAGATTCGCGGACGGCCGCTCTGCCGCCGGTTTTGACTCGGGGGGG
>JAXDLS010000133.1:0-2592 GCA_034666485.1 Chloroflexota bacterium | reverse complement strand
GACGTCGCCGTCAGCTCCCACACCATCGTCTTGAAGAGTTCTGCCAGGCCAGACCGGCTACGCCACTCCTCGGATAAGAGATGCGGAACATGTGTTCATAGGTCGTCAACGTCGGACCCTATGAGGCGCACCTGGCAGCGGAGCGCCGGCGTCAGCGGGACCCTGGGTGGAAGAAGCGCTACCGGGCGACGCGACCCAAGGTGGAACGCAAGATCGCCCATCTCATGTGGCGTCGCCATGGTGGTCGTCGTGCTCGGGTGCGCGGCAGGTGCCGGGTGGCCCAGGACTTCCTCTGGCTCGGAGCCGCGGTCAACCTGGCGCGCCTCGCCGTGCTCGGTGCCCGCAGCAGCGGCGCCGGTGGATGGGCGATTGCGGGGAGCTGATTGAGCTGAGCTTGTCACCCACCCTCGCAGCGGCCCTCAGCACGCCCCTGACGGCGCTGAAGGCCCCTCGGCGGCCCATCGCCGGAGTTCCCAGGCGCTGATCGCGCCCGGGGAGCAGGGCCCTTGAATCACCTCCAAGCGCCCCTCGCCGGCCCGGTGATCATCGTGATGCCCCGTTCGGCACCAGCCATCTAGCCCGAAGTTCCGAGCCGTCGACAGCAGACGATCGGGGATTCTTAGGGCTGGGCAAGGGGTTTGGCGGTCGCGAGTCGTCAGATATGTAGACACTAAACTGGTTGACCTCGGAGGCTGGTCATGCGATCATCCGTTCGTGCCCACCCGCAGCGGCAAGGTCCACGTCGCCACCACCCGCAGACACTACAAGGGGAAGGTCTACGAGACCCACCTCCTCCGCCGCACCTTCCGCGACGCGGGCAAGGTCAAGAACGAGACCGTCGGCAACCTCTCCCACCTCCCCGGCGAGATCATCGAGCTCATCCGCCGCAGCCTCGCCGGCGAGCGCTTCCTCCCCGCCTCCGGCTTCGAGATCCGCCGCAGCCTGCCTCACGGGCACGTCGTCGCCGTCCTCGGACTGCTCCGCCAGCTCGCCCTCGACAGCCTCATCGCCTCCGAGCGCAGCCGCCACCGCGACCTCGTCGTCGGCCTCATCGTCCAGCGTGTCCTCCGTCCCTCCTCGAAGCTGGCCATGACACGCCTGTGGTCACAGTCGACGCTGGCCCCGCTGCTGGGGATCGAGGACGCCAGCGATGACGAGGTCTACGCCGCCATGGACTGGCTGGTCGAGCGCCAGCCGCAGATCGAGGACAAGCTGGCTCGGCGCCACCTCGAGGACGGCGCGCTGGTGCTCTACGACCTCTCCTCCTCGACCGTCGAGGGCCAGCACTGCCCGCTGGCACGCATCGGCCACAGCCGCGACGGCAAGCCGGGCACACGCCAGATCGAGTACGGCCTGATCACCGATCGGGAGGGTTGCCCCGTGGCCGTCGAGGTCTTCGCCGGCAACACCGCCGACCCGGCGACCGTGGCCAGCCAGGTGGACAAGCTCAAGCAGCGGTTCCGCCTGCGCGACGTCGTCCTGGTCGGCGACCGCGGCATGCTCACCTCTGCACGCATCGATGCTCTCCGCAAGCTGGGCGGCATGGAGTGGATCTCCGCGCTGCGCGGCCCGCAGATCCGCGGCCTGGTGACGAGCGGCAGCCTGCAGCTGGGCCTCTTCGACGAGCGCAACCTGGCCGAGATCACCGATCCCGACTTCCCCGGCGAGCGGCTGGTGGTCTGCAAGAACCCGCTGCTCGCCGCCGAGCGCGGCCGCAAGCGCGAGGATCTGCTCGCCGCCACCGAGGCGCGGCTGGCACCGGTGCTGAAGGCCGTGGCGACAGGCCGGCTGCGCGGAGCGGCGGCGATCGGGCTGCGTGTCGGCCGCATCCTGAGTCGCCACAAGATGGGCAAGCACTTCGAGGTGGTGATCACGGACACCTCACTGACGGTGCGACGCAAGGAGGCGGAGATCGCCGCCGAGGCGACACTCGACGGCATCTACGTGGTGCGCACCTCGGTGGGCGCGGACCGTTTCGACAGCGTCGAGGTGGTCCGCGCCTACAAGCGGCTGGCTCTGGTGGAGCGCGCCTTCCGCTGCCTGAAGGCGGTCGACCTGCAGGTGCGCCCGATCCACCACTGGACCGAACCGCGGGTGCGTGCCCACGTCTTCCTCTGCATGCTGTCGTACTACGTGCAGTGGCACCTCGAGCGGGCCTGGACCCCGCTGCTCTTCCGCGACGAACAGCGACCCACGCCGCCCGATCCGGTGGCGCCGGCGCAACGGTCGGCGAGCGCCGAGCACAAGGCGCAGACCCAGAAGCTCGACGACGGCACCCCGGCGCACAGCCTGCGGACCCTGCTCGCCGAGCTCACCACCCTCACTCGCAACCGCGTGGTCCCCGCCGGTCTTCCCGATGACGCGGCCTTCGACATGGTGGCCACGCCCACCCCGCTCCAGGCTCGGGCACTCACCCTCCTCGGCCTCGCCCCGACCGCCGTGTAGTCAGAACCATCTGCCTCTCATCGAGTTCAGCTGAACTCGCCGACCCCTCGGAACTTCGGACTAAACGTCCGACCGTTATCAACACGAGCTGGTGCAGGCGCGAGGCGAGAAGGTTGTCTCCCTGCAAGCGGGTGACGTGCACACAAC
>JAXDLS010000132.1:0-3584 GCA_034666485.1 Chloroflexota bacterium | reverse complement strand
CGCCCTCGCCGCCGCTACTACTCGGTGACCGCTGACGGGGTCGCCAGCATTCGCAGCCTCATGGCCTGCAGGACGGCTGCACCGACACGACTTAGGGCTCGCGCTTAAAATAAGGCTACATGCAGGGGACGAACAGGTGTACCATGGGATCCATGGTCGAGGCCGCCGCGCTGGTAGGGGTGAAGCAGCGCTACGCGGCGTTGTCACCGCACCTGGATGAGCGCAAACGGCGCCTGATGGTGGCAGCGGAGACGGTGGCGCTGGGACCGGGAAGCTTGGCTGCTGTGTCGCGGGCGACGGGGTTGGCACGGACCACGATCATGCGTGGGATCAAGGAACTCGACCAGCCGGACGAGATCTCCGAGGAGCGAGTGCGCCGGCCCGGCGCCGGACGGAAGCGGGCAGTCGACAAGGATCCGACCCTGCGCACCGATCTCGAGCGGCTGGTGGAGCCCGGCAGTCGCGGCGATCCGGAATCTCCGCTGCGCTGGACATGCAAGAGCACCCGCAAGCTGGCCGCCCAACTCACCGAGATGGGGCACCAGATCGGTCCCAGCCTGGTGCGTCGGCTGCTCCATGAGATGGGGTACAGCCTGCAGGCCAATCGCAAAGTCCTCGAGGGCAGCAGCCACCCCGACCGCAACGCGCAGTTCGAGCACATCAACGCCACGTCGACCGAGCATCTGGCCGCCGGAGAACCCGTCATCTCGGTCGACACGAAGAAGAAAGAGCTGGTTGGGGCCTTCAAGAACGGCGGGAGGGAGTTCCGCCCCAAGGGGGATCCAGAGCCCGTGCTCGTCCACGACTTCGTCACCGAGCTCGGTCGCGTCAACCCCTACGGCGTGTACGACGTCGGCCAGAATGCCGGTTGGGTGAGCGTGGGCGTCGACCACGACACCGCGGCATTCGCCGTCGAGAGCATCCGGCGCTGGTGGACGACCATGGGCGCAGCCGCGTACCCCGACGCCACCAAGCTTCTCATCACTGCGGATGGCGGAGGCAGCAACGGGTATCGGGTTCGGCTGTGGAAGTTCGAGCTGCAGAGACTGGCCGACGAGACCGGGCTGGAGCTCACCGTCTGCCACCTTCCACCCGGGACCAGCAAGTGGAACAAGATCGAGCATCGGCTCTTCTCGTTCATCAGCCAGAACTGGCGAGGCAAGCCGTTGATCAGCTACCAGGTGATCGTTGAACTCATCGCCGCCACCACGACCACCAAGGGTCTCACCGTCCGCAGCGCACTCGACGAGAACACGTACGAGAAAGGGCGGACCGTCTCCGACGCCGAAATGGCGACGGTCAATGTCACCCCCGATACCTTCCACGGAGAGTGGAACTACACCATCCGCCCCCGACCCTCGGAGTGAGTCGGTTGTTCAGGCGCGAGCCCTTAGCTTGAATTCTCGCACCCCAACTGTTCAGCGCTGAGCGAGAGAGTTCTGGGGCCATCCTGAGTCTGCTGAGGGGGCTCGGTTAGGGTCGTACTCGCGGAGGACCCGCGGCTGCTCCCGAAAGTGATGGTGGTGGGTCCTGACCAGGACGACTACTGTTAGCGCGCTCCACCAATGCAGTCCCGACAGTGCCGGCTTGCAGGGCGATTGTGCACTGTGTGATAATTGTCACCAATGAGTTCAGCGCAATGGCCTCAGCGAAAGGGCGCAGAGTTCTTCACCGCCCCCACCCAGTCCACACAGCGACGCTACGAGATCCTCCGCGCCTACTTCGCCGAGGGGGCGGCTGCCGCCGACGTCGCCGCCCGCTTTGGGGTGGCTCCCAGCACGGTGGCCACGATGGTGCGGGACTTCCGCGCCGGCGACACCGAGTTCTTCATCGAACGGCATCGTGGACCGCAGCGCGCCCCCGCCAAGGAGGCGGCACGTGACCACGTGATGCGGCTTCGGCGGGCCGGTCACTCGGTGACCGAGATCGCCGCGGCGCTGGCGGATGGCCCGACGCCGCTCAACCGCACCGGGGTGTGGGAGATCCTGCGCCAGGAGGGCTTCGAGCGGTTGGTGCAGCGCGCTCCGGACGAGCGTGGCGCTCCCCGGCGGGACCACCCGCCGCGGACGCGGGTGCTGGAGTGGCCAGCGACCTCAGTCCGCTGGGAGACGGACTTCGCCGGCCTCCTGCTCCTGGTCCCCGGGCTGGTCGCGCTTGACCTCCCCGCGGCGGTGGCGGCGGCCCGCTTTCCCGGCACGCGCGAGATCCCCGCGCTCTCCTCGGTGCTCTCGCTGCTCGCCCTCAAGCTGATCGGACGCCGGCGCGTGTCCCACGTCGACGACGTCGCCGTCGACCCGGGGCTGGCGACGTTCGCTGGCCTGAGCTCGCTTCCCAAGGCGACCGCGCTGGGCACCTACAGCTATCGCCTCAGCCGCGGCCACGACCAGGCCCTGCTCGCAGCCCTCGGTCCCGCGCTGGTCGGCACCGGGCAGGCCGGCGGGACCGAGTTCGACCTCGACTTCCACGCGATCATGCACTTCGGCGACGACGTCGCCCTCGAGACCCACTACGTGCCCCGGCGCTCGCAGCGCACCGAGTCGGTGCTCACCTTCTTCGCTCAGGACGGCGCCACCCGCAACCTCGTCTACGCCAACGCCGGCTGCACCAAGGCGACCCAGGCCGACGAGGCCCTGGCCTTCGCCCGCCACTGGGAGGCGGCCACCGGTGCGCTTCCCGAGCTGCTGGTGTTCGACTCCAAGGTCACCACCGGCGCCGGGCTGGGCGCCATCGACGCCGCCGGCATCCGCTTCCTCACCCTGCGCCACCGCAATCCCACGCTGATCGCTCGCCTCAAGGCGGTGCCGGATCGCGAGTGGACCACGGTCACGCTCGACCGGCGCGGACCTCACGCCCGGCCTCAGGTCCACGAGGACAGCGTCAGCGTCCGCGGCTGCTCCCGGCGCCTGCGCCAGATCGCCGTCCGCGGCCTCGGCCACGACGAGCCCACCCTGATCCTCACCAACGACACCACCGCGCCGGCGGGCAGGCTGGTCAACCGCTACGCCAAGCGGATGGCCATCGAGCAGCGCCTCGCCGAGAGCATCCGCAGCTTCCACCTCGACGCGCTCAGCTCCGCGGTGGCGCTCAACGTCGACCTCGACACCACCCTGACGGTCTGGGCCCAGGCCGCCTACGCCACCCTCCGCCGTCGCCTGACCGGCTACGAGACCGCCGCCCCCGACACCATCTGGCGCCGTTTCGTCTCCACCCCCGGAGACATCACCCTCGGCCCCGACGAGGTCGTGGTCCGCCTCAGGAGCCGCACCTACAGCCCGGTGCTCCGCTCCGCCGACCACCCCTTGGTCCAGGTCCCCTGGTGGGGTGGCCGCCGCCTTCGCTTCGTCTTCCCTTGATCACCCCGGCCGGGGCCGAGTTAGGGTCGAATTCGCTGTTCGAGAATTCAAGTTAGAGGCAGTAGGGCCGGCCGTCTCCTCTGGTCGGAATCTGCCGGAAGTGGCCGCATGTTTCCCGAATTTTTCGCCATCCCCCCTGGTCGGAATCTACCAGAAGCGTCCGAATGTTTTCCAGTTTTACGTTTCTGCAATAAACTCGAGGCGACAAGTGTCATAAAGAGTTAAGCGAAC
>JAXDLS010000131.1:0-4476 GCA_034666485.1 Chloroflexota bacterium | reverse complement strand
AGGCGGCGGCCGCCGAGGCCACCGCCCGCACCCACCGCTGGGCCGAGCGCTGCCGCCGCGCCCACCCCGGCCGCGACCGCCACCTCCTCTTCGGCATCGCCCAGGGCGGCTTCGACCCGGCGGCGCGTCGGCGCTCGGCGGAGCTGATCGCCGGGCTCGACTTCGACGGCGTCGCCATCGGCGGCCTCGCCCTCGGTGAGCCTCCGCCGGTGATGGAGGCGATGGCGGGGGCGGCGCTGGAGCGGCTCCCGGCGGAGCTGCCGCGCTACGTCATGGGGCTGGGCACCGACGCCGAGCTGCTCGCCATGGTCTCCGCCGGGGTGGACATGTTCGACTGCGTCCTCCCCACCCGGCTGGCCCGCAACGGCACCGCCCTCACCTGTGGCGGCCGCCTCCCGCTGCGCCGCTCCGCCCACCGCGACGATGTCCGCCCTCTGGAGGAGGGCTGTCCCTGCCCCGCCTGCGCCGGCGGGTTCAGCCGCGCCTACCTCCGCCACCTCTTCGCCGCTGGCGAGATCCTCGCCCACCGGCTGCTCTCGCTCCACAACCTCACCCACCTCGGGCTGCTCATGGGGGGCGCCCGGTCGGCGATCGCCGCGGGCCGCCTCTCCGAGTACCGCCGCGGGGTGCTGGCCGGCCTGGCCGCGGGGATCGACTCGGCGGCGGCGGCGGGGGCGGCGAGCGAACGCCCCGGGGTGGCCTGCGGCACCGGCCTGGAGTAGGGTGCGGGCTTCCTCGGCCTCTGCCTCCTGCTCGCGGTCCTGGGGACGGTGCTCGGCCACTGACGGCGCGATGCCCTGTGGCGGCGACCTCGGCTACACTCCTGCGCCGTGATCCGCCTCAACCGCTGGCTGATGGGTGGGGTTCTCCTCGTCATCCTCGCCGCCCTGTTCATCGACACCTACGGGTACACCTACCGCTTCCTCGTGGAGCGCAAGCCGCTGGGCGCCAAGCTCGACGGCAATCCCCACATCGGCGGCCTCGAGGTGTTCATCCACAAGGGCCTCGACCTCAGCGGTGGCACCGAGCTGACCATCGCCATCTGCAAGGGCTTCAACGACCCGCCCGGCACCTCGTGCCGCAACGGGCCGCCCAAGGGCGCCAACCTCGGCGACGTCCAGAACGCCACGATCACCGTGCTCAGCCAGCGGGACAACAGCCTCGGCGTCGCCGAGGCGAGCGTGCAGGCCCAGGGCGGCGACCAGATCCTGGTCCAGATCCCCGGCGTCAGCCTCGCCAAGGCCAAGGACGTCATCGGCACCACCGCGCGGCTGCACTTCGCCACCGCGGTCCAGGGGGCGCCGAACCCGAGCGACCCGGCCTTCCTCCGCGACCAGGAGAACCACTTCGATCCCGCACAGTTCTCCATCGACAGGTTCTATCCCCAGACCCCGCCGGGGTGGCACTGGAAGATCGACGACAACATGCTCGCGACCGACGTCAGCAAGGCCGACGCCGGCTTCAGCACCCAGCAGAACCAGTACGCCGTCGACATCACCTTCAACGGCCACGGCGCGGCGGAGTGGTCGAAGATCACCAATGCCGCGTTTGCGGCGCCGCAGGACACCCCGTCCAACCGGATCGCCATCTTCCTCGACGACCAGATCATCAGCGCGCCGAGCGTCCGCACGCCGTCGAGCAACACGACCGAGATCACCGGGGGCTTCACCGCCGACGGCGCCACTCAGCTGGCCAGCCAGATCACCGCCGGCGCCCTTCCCGCGGAGATCGCCACGGTGCAGGCCAACGAGGTGAGCGCCACCCTCGGCCAGGACACGGTGCGCAAGAGCCTGATCGCCGGCTTCGTGGGGCTGGTCATCGTGGTGCTCTTCATGGTGGGGTACTACCGCTTTCCCGGGGTGCTCGCCAGCGTCGCCCTCCTCTGCTACGCGGCCATCGTGCTCGCCCTCTACAAGCTCATCCCGGTCACCGTGACCCTGGCCGGCCTGGCGGGCTTCGTGCTCAGCGTGGGGATGGCGGTCGACGCCAACGTGCTCATCTTCGAGCGAACGCGTGACGAGCTGCGCCACGGGCGCAGCGTGCCCCTCGCCGTGGAGGCGGGCTTCCGCCGCGCCTGGCCGGCGATCCGCGACAGCAACATCTCCACGATGATCGCGTGCGTGGTGCTGTGGATCTTCGGCACCGACGTGGTCAAGGGCTTCGCCCTCACCCTCGGCCTGGGCGTGGCGGTGTCGATGTTCAGCGCCATCCTCATCACCCAGTCGCTCTTCGTCGCGGTGCTCAGCTGGCGCCGGGCGCGCAACCCCAGGCTGTACACCGAGATCCACACCGAGTACGAGACGTCCCCGCCCAAGGGCCGCTTCGACATCGTGCGCACCCGCAACTGGTACTTCCTCGGCTCGCTGGTGATCATCGTCCCGGGCATCCTGGCGATCCTCTTCTGGGGATTCCGCCTCGGCCTCGACTTCGCCGGCGGCAACCGCATCGACGCCACCCTGCAGCGACCCGCCACCCAGGCCCAGGTGGAGAGGTCGGTGACCAGCGTCGCCTCCAGCCTGCAGCCCAGCATCCAGTCGGAGTCGGGCAACCGCTTCTCCATCCGCACCCTGCCGACCTCGCTCGAGCAGGAGCAGCTGATCGTCGACAGGCTGGGCACGGACTTCGGCTATCTCAAGGACTCCAAGGGCGCGCCCATCGTCCAGACCCAGACGGTGGGCCCCACCATCGCCACCGACCTGGTTCGCAAGGCGATCCTGCTGGTCGTCCTCTCCTCGGTGCTGATCTCCGTCTACCTCGCCGTCCGCTTCCGCACCCAGACGATCTCGCGCTGGCGGTTCAGCGTCGCCACCCTGTTCAAGCTGCTCCACGACGTGTTCGTGCTCGCCGGCATCTGGGCGATCCTCGGGCACTTCAGCAGCGTCGCCGAGGTCGACACCCTCTTCGTCACCGCGATCCTCACCTCGGTGTCGTTCTCCATCCACGACACCATCGTGGTCTTCGACCGCATCCGCGAGAACCTGCGCAGCGGTCCGCGGCTCACCTTCGACCAGATCGTCAACCTGTCGACGGTGCAGACCATGACCCGCTCGCTGAACACCGCGCTGACCGTCGCCTTCGTTCTCTTCGCGCTCGTGCTCTTCGGCGGCTCGACCATCCGCGGCTTCGTGCTGGCGCTGCTCATCGGCATCGTGACCGGCACCTTCAGCTCGATCTTCAACGCCAGCACGCTGCTGATCGCGTGGCAGTCGATCGATCGGGAGCGCCCGTCGCAGACCACCGGCACCGGCCCCCGCCGGGTACAGGCGAAGCGGGCCGTCTCCTGACGCGGCGCGGGGGAGGCGGCTCCCCCAGCGCCGGCCGCGGGTTCTTCTGCGAGCAGGCGTTCGAGCTATACTTGGGGGCTGCCCACCACCGTGCTCCTGCCGCCGGCGGTGTAGGGGTGCCGCAGCGCCCGGTTCAACCCCCGGAACGGGTCCCCGCCCGGTCCACCACAGCGTGCTGAAGTTGTCGAACGACGCGCTTGCGCGCATCACCGAGTTGGTCCTGCCCTCCCTGGCGCAGTGCGGCGTCGAGCTGTACGGCGCCGAGTGGGACGGCCGGTGCACGCCCCCGACGCTCCGCCTGCTCATCGAGAAGCCGGGCGGGGTGAACCTCGACGACTGCGCGCAGGTCTCCCACGCCGTGGCCGCGGTGCTCGATGCCCACGACCCGATCAGCTCCACCTACACTCTCGAGGTCTCCTCGCCGGGCGCCGAGCGTCCGCTGTCCCAGCACGAGCAGTGGCTCGGGGCGGTGGGCTCGCGGGTCAACGTCCGCTTCCGCAGCGGTGACGCCGACACCGTGGTCGAGGGCCGCCTGCTCGCCGTCGCCGACGACGGCATGGAGGTGGAGATCCGGGCGAAGCGCAACCCGGGCTCGGTGCACGTGGCCTTCGCCGACGTCCTCGCCGGCCGCCTGGCGGTGGAGATCTGATGTGGCCGATCCGGTGGTGAGCGAGCTCCGCTCCGCCCTCGCCGAGCTGGGCAGCAGCGCCGAGGTCGGCGAGGCCGAGCTGCTCGCGGTGATGGAGCGCGCGGTCACCGAGGCCTACCACCGGGTGGCCCCGACCGACGCCGCGGTGCGCGCCCACGTCGACCTCGGCTCCGGCGCCGTCGAGCTCTTCCGGCCCACCGAGAGCGGCGGCCGCGAGCGCGTCGACGACCCCGGCCCCGACTTCTCCCGCCAGGCCGCGCTCGCCGTCCGCGGCGCCGTCGGCGGCTGGCTGCGCGAGGCCGAGCGCGACCGCGTCCTCCGCGAGGGATCGGCGCGGCGCGGCGAGCTGATCGACACCATCGTCGAGCGCCCCGACGGCGACGCCTGGTGGCTGCGCAACGACCGCTTCCCCGCGCTGCTGCCCGTCGAGGAGCAACTCCCCGGCGAGACCCCGGAGCGCAACCGCCACCTCAAGGTGGTGGTGGTCGACGTGCGCCGGCGCGGCCGCGACGCCGCCGTGGTGGTCTCGCGCTCCCACCCCAA
>JAXDLS010000130.1:0-4975 GCA_034666485.1 Chloroflexota bacterium | reverse complement strand
CGCTCACGCCGCGGCACGCCTGCGGGCCACCCATCGATCCCTCCGGCTTCCCGACGCCCTCGTCCTGGGCACCGCTGCCGTGCTCAGGGCAACCGTCCTGACCACCGACCTGCGCTGGCCGCGCGGGCTCGACATCCCGGTGCGGGCGCAGACATAGAGGACTGGTCGAACCAGACCCCGGTGGTGCCCGGGGGTTGCGTCAGCCGGGTCGGGCCGGGCCCGGGTACGCATGAGGCATGCGAGGCTCCGGAAGCAACGAGAGCCTCAATCTCCACAGACGTCACGTGCAGGATTACCTTTGCCGCCGCGACGCGGGGTGTGACGATACCGGAGGACGGATCCCTGCCCCACGGCGAGGCGACTTGGCAGGCGCGCGGCCTCTCCGGCTGGAGCACCCAGGGTGACGGCGCACAACGGCTCGAATGCGGCGGCGGTGGACAGGATGACCATCTCGCAGGGCGATCTGCACACGGCCGGCGCCGCCGACGTCGGACACGAGGCTCACGCTGCCCGGCTGCCTGCAGACCCGCCCATCCTGACCGGCAGTCGGGTCACGGACGAGGGCACTCGTCACGTGCTCTCACCGGCCCCGGTGGAGCAGAACGCCACGGTCTCCGCGGCCGCATCCCGCGCAGAACGAGGCGACGCCGGCCCCCCCGCGAAGGCACATGCGGCCCCTCCATGGCTGCACATCCTTGGCGCGGTCATCGCCCCCTGGACGCTCCTCACCGCACTGGCCTTCTACTTCGGATGGACGCGGGAGAACGCCCTCTTCGCCTACTTCGACATCGGCCCCAGCATGCTCACCTTCGCCACGGAGGATTATCTGCTGCGCAGCGCCGACGTGTTGTTCATCCCGCTCGGAGCGCTCCTCAGCGTGTCATTGCTCGTGCTGTGGGCGCACGCGCTGATCCACCACCACCCGCACCGCAATGCCAGGCTGCGGTGGTGGGGCGCCCGCGCCCTGGTCGTCGTCGGCGTCGGACTGTTCGTACTGGGGGCCGTTCAAGCATGGGAGGGGTTGCCCTTCCCTGCCCCGTTCCCACTGCCCCAGCTGAGCCCTGGTGTGGGCGTGGCAATGGTCGCCTACGGGGTGCGGTTGTGGCGAGGGCGCAGCAACGGATGGAGCTCCATCGCCAGCGGCGTCCTGGTCGGCATGCTGATCGTCCTCAGTCTCTTCTGGACGGCGTCGGAGTACGCAACGGGTCTCGGCACCGGACGGGCGCAGGAGGTGGCGGCCGACCTCCTCCACAGGTCGGAGGTTCTCGTCTACAGCAGGGAGCGCCTGCACATCGAGGCTCCGGGGGTCCTCGAGACCACGGTCGGGGACGCCGATTCCGCCTACCGGTACCGGTACACCGGGCTCCGGCTGCTCCTGCGCAGCGGAGGGAACTACTTTCTCCTGCCCGCGCTCTGGTCTCGCACCGATCGCTCGACCGTCATCCTCCCCGACATGCCGTCCATCCGACTCCAGTTCAAGGGCGGGGCCAACCGATGATGGACCGGACCAGGCCTGCGCGCTGTCGCGGTCGGGCGTCGTGGGCGCTTCTCTGCGCACCTGTTCTTCCAGGACTGATGGCCGCCGGCTGTGCGTCCACGCCCGCCTCGCCGGGGCCGGTGGTCGCGTACAGGACGACGGTGTCCGCCGCCACCCCGCAGTCGCCGGCGCCGCCGGTGGAGTTCACCATGGTGCCGGACACTCCGAGGCACACTCTCTACTACACCGTCACGAATCACGGATCGGCTGCCGTGACCCCGACCTTCACCTATCAGCAGAATGCGAGCTCGCCGGCTGTCGCGGTGACGGCGGGCAACGGGGAGGAGTGCGGCCAGAGGAGCCTGACCGTCACATGTGCCCTCGACAGCCTTCCGGCGGGTGGGACGGAGACGGTCGCGGTGCAGGTGTCTCCTCGGAGCGACCCAAACGCCATCCCGACGCGGGCCGGCATCGATGTGGCGACGCCGGCAGGTGACCACTGCATCGCGACGCTGGCGCCCCAACGTTCCCCGTGTCGCGGTGGGCTCCCCACCCTCCTCCTCTCCCTCGTTCTCGATCCACCAGGTCGGCCTCGCCCCGGATTCCCTGCGCATTCACGAGTCCCCTGTGGACGGTGACGAGGGCGGGTCATCGGACGGAGCCGTCGTGAACGCGAGCGCCGAGACACCGGCCCCCCTCGCCACAGAGATGCGCGTGCAGGCGGTCGACGACAACACCGGCGAGCAGGTCCCCCTCGACAGGGTCCTGGGGTCGTACGACGCCCGTGCAAGCACCGCTCAGCTCGTCGCGGCGCCGGCGGCGGTCCCGACCGCAAGGAGAGATGACCGGAGTTCGCCGGCCGCCCCGGAAAGGCCGTCGCCGGCACCGTCATCGCGGCTCGAGCTTGCCTGGACCATCCCCTCCCTGCACCGCGGCGCGAGCGCGGCGCTCACGATTCACGTCCGTCCGGGAACGAGTGCGTCCGTCAGTTTTCTCGGGCGGTACCGGGCGCACACCACGACCGGTCAGCGTGGCGGAGGCTTCCTGGCAGTGCCGGCGTCCATCTGGTCGTCGAGCGGCAGGCGGTCTGCAGCCGGATCGCCCTCCGCGACCCCCCGGGCGTCCGGCACCCCGGCTCCGACGCCCTCGGCGATCGCCTCCTCCACCCCGACGCCCACGGCCCCGGCCACCGCTCCCCCGTCGGCCACTCCCAGACCCGCGTCGCCATCGAGCACACCGACGGCAGCGGGTTCGCCCGGGCCCTCGCCACCGGACACCCCGACGCCGTCACCGGGCGCACCCTCGTCGGCGATGCCGCGGGCGACCACATCAGGCGTGGCCGAGCCAACCCCGAGGTGATCGACATCACCATGCGGCGTTCTCCTGGCATCCCGACCGGGAGTGGCTGGAGTCGATCGAACCCGCGTGGGATCGTTTCATGGGACCTCGCGACCTCGGACCGCTCTGGAAGCACCGCGGCCGGGATCAGGCTGCGGACCGGCGCCGGCGCGGGTCCTCCCCCGGGTGGCCGGCGTGCCGGCCTGACCGCGCACCGGTTCGAGTCCCGATGCATCGGCCTGGAGCAGCGGGTCCACACCGGCTGGCTCGAGGCGGCGCCCGGCGAGCGCAGCGCCGTCCATGCGCCGCACACCCGCGCGGGGTTCCGGCTTCCGCGATCGACGGTCGCGTACCGCGCGGCGGTGGGCCTTGGAACCCGCATCGGCCTCCGCGATGGGCGGCGGAGGGGGCTCATTCCCGCCGCGGCCACCTGAGGTCCGGGTCACTGCGCGAGGGCGGAGGGGGCCGCCCGGGTCGGGCAGCCCCCTCGCGCACGCCCGGCCGCGACTACGCGTCGTAGTAGAGCGCGAACTCGTAGGGGTGGGGGCGCAGGGCGACGGGGTCGACCTCGCGCTCGCGCTTGTAGGCGATGTAGGTGTAGATGAGGTCCTCGGTGAAAACCCCGCCCTTCTGCAGGAACTCGTTGTCCTGCTCCAGCGCGTCGAGCACCTCGGAGAGCGAGCCGGGGGTGCTCTTCACCATCGCGGCCATCTCGGGATCGAGCTCGTAGAGGTCCTCGTCGATCGGCTTGGGCGGCTCGATCCTGTTCATCACGCCGTCGAGGCCGGCCATGAGCATGGCGGGGAAGGCCAGGTACGGATTGCAGGTCGGGTCCGGGGTGCGGAACTCCAGCCGGCGCGCCTTGGGGCTGTCGCTGTAGGTCGGGATGCGCACGCAGGCGCTGCGGTTGCGCGCCGAGTACACCAGGTTGATCGGCGCCTCGTACCCCGGCACCAGCCTGCGGTAGCTGTTGGTGGTGGGGTTGGAGAAGGCGAGGATCGCGGGCGCGTGCTTGAGCAGGCCGCCGATGTACCAGCGGGCCATGTCGCTGAGCAGCGCGTAGCCGTCCTTGTCGTAGAAGAGCGGCACCCCGTCCTTCCACAGCGACTGGTGGGTGTGCATGCCGCTGCCGTTGTCACCGAAGAGCGGCTTGGGCATGAAGGTCGCGGTGTAGCCGTTCTGGTAGCAGACGTTCTTGACGATGTACTTGTAGGTGAGCACCTTGTCGGCCATCGTCGTCAGGGTGTCGAAGCGCATGTCGATCTCGGTCTGGCCCGCGGTGCCGACCTCGTGGTGGTGCACCTCGATGGGGACGCCGGAGTCGATCAGCGCCAGGGTGATCCGGCTGCGCAGGTCCTGCAGCTTGTCCACCGGCGGCACCGGGAAGTAGCCCTCCTTGTGCCGGGGCAGGTAGCCGAGGTTCGGCTGTGCGCCGTTCTTCCCGCTGTTCCAGATGCCCTCATCGGAGTCGATGAAGTAGTACCCCTCGTGGGCGTTCTGGTCGAAGCGGATCGAGTTGAAGATGTAGAACTCCGCCTCGGGGCCCCAGTACGAGGTGTCGGCGATCCCGGTCTCGCGGAGAAAGGCCTCCGCCTTGCGGGCGATGTAGCGCGGATCGCGACTGTAGGGCTCGCGCCTGATCGGGTCCTTGATGTCGCAGATGATCCACATCGTCGGCACGTCGAGACAGGGGTCGACCTTCGCGGTCGACGGATCCGGGAAGAGCAGCATGTCGCTCTCGTGGATCTTCTGGAAGCCGCGGATGCTCGAGCCGTCGAAGCCGATCCCCTCGGCGAAGAGGTCCTCGGTGAGCTCGCCGACGGGGATGCTGAAGTGCTGCCAGGTGCCGGGCAGGTCGACGAAGCGGAAGTCGATCATCTTGACCCCCGCCTTCTTGGCGTCGCTGATCACCTGCTTCGGCGACACCTTGCTCGCGGCCACGGACTCGTCGATCGCCATGGTTCTCCTCCTCCCTCCACGGGGGCGCTGCTGGGTGGTGATGAAGGCGCGTACGCCTGGTCACGGCCTGCGCCCGTCCCGATCGCACTGTATCGCCCGGGCCAAATCAGGCCTATGGACGGGGCATCCGAAGGGTCGCGCCACCGGCTTGTGCATCATGCACAAGGTCAGCCCATCAGGGCTGCCACGGCATGGACAGGC
>JAXDLS010000129.1:0-5523 GCA_034666485.1 Chloroflexota bacterium | reverse complement strand
TTGCCGCGCGAGTCCAGCACCTCGAGCGCGGTCAGCTCCTCGATCAGCGTCATGGGCGGCATCTCCTGAACCCGGCGAGGCGCCCGCATTATGGCCGGAGGTCAGCGCAGCAGGCCGCTCGACCCCTGTGGAAGGTAGTTCTGGCCGCCCACGTACCTCACCGCGACGGTGCCGCTGCCGCTGACCGTCACGGTGCGGACGATGATCAGCGAGTTCGCCGTGCCGCCACTGCCGCTCAGGGTGAGCGGGGCGGAGGCGGCGTACAGGGTGCCGGTGGCGCTGCTGCTGCCACTCCCGCTGATGGTCATGACCGCGGTGTTTCTGCGGTCGTAGAAGGCCAGCAGCCCGATGTACGCGCAGGTGGCCGGGACGGAGGTGCAGGTCGACGCGGTCGGCGCGGTGATCGTGAAGCCGCCGCTGCCGGTGAGCTGCAGGCTGCCTCCGCTCTGCCCCGACGTGCACGGCGTGGGATACGAGGAGCAGGCGAAGTAGAGAAGCACGCCGGTGCCGCCGATGCCCCCGGTGCCGGTGCCGCTCATCGGGCCGGTGAGCACGTAGACGCCCGGGTTGAGGGTGAGCGAGCCGCTGCCCGAGACCGAGATCGACGAGTAGACGCCGGGGTTGATGGTGCCGTTGGAGGCGCCCGGCAGGCTGTACGCCACCGCCGACCCGGCGACCGTGGGCGCAACCAGCGCGCTGAGCGGATCGGCAGCCGGCGAGGCCCCGCCGGTGGCCGTCGGGGTGATGGTGCCGCTGCCGGTGTCCGAGGCGCCGCCGACGACGAGGTTGGCGCCGCTCGTCGAGATCGAGCCGCTGCCGCTGAGAATCAGCGCCGAGGCCGATGAGGAGTTGACGAGGACGTTGCCGCCGGTCACCGAGATGCTGCCGCTGCCGGGCACCTGCAGGGCGCCCGAGGCGCTGGGTTCGAGCACGCAGAGGACGCAGGCGAGACCGCCGCCGATGCGGGCAGCCGATGCGGTCACCGCCGTCCTGATGCCGAGCACCCCGGCGACCAGGGTGCGGCGGGTGTGCTGGATGCTGACGTCCATGGTGCCGGCGCCGTCGGCGACGGTGAGAACATAGTTGCCGAGCGTGTAGCTGCCGGCCGGGCACTGTCCGGAGAGCGAGCCGGTGCAGCCGGAGACGCCCGCGGGATTGAGACCGAGGTTGCGCGCGAGGTACTGGATGGTGACCTGGTGGCCGGCATCCTTCCCCTGCGCCAGCGACCGCGAGCCCGCCAGCGCCGCGGAGTCGGCGATCGCCTGGAGGTCGCGGCGGTCGGACATCCCCACCCCCTGGTCGAGGGCGATCGCGGCGAAGCCGAACAGGGTCACGGCCAGCAGCGCCATCAGCACCAGCGCCTGGCCGCCGCTGCGCCGCCTCCGGACCGACCTGCGCGTCTCCATCAGTACTCCGCGACCGTCGAGGTCGATGACGAGAGCTGCAGGCTCGAGCCGACGATCCCGTTGATCACCGGCGTCCACGGCCTGAATGCGTACTTCACGGTCACCTGGACCAGGAAGCAGTGCCCGGCGGCGTACTGCGGGGTGGTCCACTCCGGCCTGCGGCCGCCGAGGTCGCCGGGGGCCGGGGCGTGACCGAGCGCGGTCTGCGCCGCAGCGCAACCGTCGCCGGGGCCACGCGTCGCCGCAGCCGTCTCGCCCGGGGAGATGCAGACGCTGGCCTGCGCGGCGGTCGCCGGTGCCGGGCAGTGCGCCGCGTCGGTGGCGGAGTACAGGATCGCGGTCCCGCTCAGCGGCGCGAGCACCGAGGCCACCGTGGAGAACACCGCCAGGTCGGTGAGGCAGCCGGTGCCGGTGGCGTTCGGCGCCAGCACCCTGCCTGAGCAGGAGCCGGCGAAGGTGCCGAAGGGGCTGTCCGCGCTGGAGGCGCTCGGGGCCATCTGCCGGGCGCCCTGGCGCGCGGCGTCCGCGACGGTGGTGTCGGCGTTGATCGCGCGCCCGAAATCGATCATCCCGAAGGTCACCGCCAGCAGCACCGGGACGGTCAGGGCGAACTCCACCAGCCCGACGCCGGCCTGGGCACGTCGGCGGCGCATCAGTACTCCGCCCGCCCGATCACCTGGGCGGCGATCACCGGCGTGCCCGACCCGAAGAGCCGGCCCGCCATCGGGGTGAGCAGGGTGAGGCCGTAGCTGACGCTGACGTCGATCGCGTCCGAGGTGGTGTCCGAGGGATCGGTGATGCCCCCGTTGGTGGCGTTGGTGACCGCCAGCGCGGTCTTGCAGTGCCACGTCACCGTGATCGTCGCGCCCGCGATCCGCGACCCCGCCGCGGCGCCGTTCGTCGAGCTCTCCAGCGCCGCCGCGGTGGCGATGGCGACGAGATACGTGGGGTCGCCGGTCACCCAGGGGACGTGGGCGGTCCGAGTGACGGCGCCGGTGCCGGCGCAGGCCAGGTTGCCATCGCTGCTGTCGCTGACGGCCACCCGCAGCGCCTGGCGGGCGGCGTTGGTCACCGCCTCGCGGTAGGCGAAGGCCCGTCCGCCATCCGCGACCCCGAGGGTGAGCCCCAGGAGGAGGGGCATGGCCAGCGTGATCTCGGCGAGCGACTGACCCCGGGAGCGCCGGTGCCGTCCGGCTTGGGGCATGGGGCCATCCTCGCCCCGACGCGGATCGGACGAGCGCCCGGTGCGCCCCTCGTCACCGATCGGTGACCCCGGCGGTGCCGTGCCCTAACGACCGTTGGTCGCCGCGTCCGGCCGGAGGGTGCGGGGCAGCTCGTCCCAGAGCCGGGCGATCACGCGCACCCCGCGGGCGTACTGGTCCAGGTCGAAGCGCTCGTTGGGGGCGTGGATCTGGTCGTCGGGCAGGCCCACGCCGATGAGCACCCCGGGGATGCCGAGCACCTCCTGGAAGGTGGCCACCGGCGGGATCGAGCCGCCGATGCGGATCAGCGCAGGCTCGGCACCGAACCCGTGGCGCATCGCCGCCCGGGCCGCCTCCAGCGCGGGATGGTCGCTGGGGGTGACCACCGGGCGCCCCCCCGCCTCGCAGGTCACCCGCACGTGCACCTGCGGGGGCGCGGCGGCGCGCACCGCGGCGGCCACCAGCTCGGCGATCTCCGCGGGCTCCTGGTCGGGCACCAGCCGGCAGCTGATCTTGGCGCCGGCCCGCGCGGGAACGATGGTCTTCGAGCCCGGACCCTGATAGCCGCCCCAGATGCCGTTCAGCTCGAGGGTGGGGCGCACCCAGAGCCGCTCCAGGGTCGTCCAGCCCTCCTCCCCCACCGTGGCCGGCGCGCCCCCGGCCTCCTCCAGGAAGGTGGCCTCCACGAAGGGCAGGGCGGCGAACCGGGCTCGTTCCTCGGGTGACGGCTCGCGCACCCGGTCGTAGAACCCGGGGACGGTGACCCGGCCGGTGACCGGGTCCTTGAGGCTGGCGAGCAGGCGCGCCAGCACCTCCACGGGGTTGGCGACGGCGCCGCCGAAGTTGCCGGAGTGGAGGTCGAGGCGGGGGCCGGTCACCTCCACCTCGACGGTGGCGAGGCCGCGCAGGCCGGTGCAGAGCGAGGGCACGCCGCGGGCGAAGATCGGGGTGTCGGAGACCACCGCCACGTCGGCGGCGAGGCGGTCCCGCTCGCGGGCGACCAGCTCGTCGAAGTGCACCGAGCCGATCTCCTCCTCGCCCTCGACGATCAGCTTGAGGTTGAGGGGAAGGCTGCCGCGCACCCGCAGGTGCGCCTCCACCGCCTTGAGGTGCATCCACACCTGGCCCTTGTCGTCGACCGCCCCGCGGGCGTAGAGGGCGCCGTCGCGCACCTGGGGCTCGAAGGGCGGCGACACCCACTCCTCCAGGGGGTCGACCGGCTGCACGTCGTGGTGCCCGTAGATCAGCGCGGTGGGCAGTGCCGGGTCGACGATGCGCTCGGCGTAGACCGCGGGATGGCCGGCGGTGGGCAGCAGCTCGGCGTGGGTGAAGCCGGCGTCCAGGGCCGCGCGGGCGAGGAGCTCGGCGCTGCGCACCACGTCGGCGGCGTGGGCGGGATCGGCGGAGATGCTGGGGATGCGGCAGGCCTCGATCAGCTCGTCGACGAAGCGCGGCTGATGCTCGCGACAGTAGGCGTCGAGGTCGGTGTCGGTCACGGGCGCCGAGTCTGCCACCATCCCGTCCCTGCACGTGGCCTTCTCGAGACGACAGCCGCTCCGCCGCACCCGCCGGCGGCAGCGCGGTGGCGGGCCGGTCCTCTGGATCGCCCTCCTGCTGCTTCCGCTCGCCGGCCTGGGCTGGGCGTCCGTGCCCGTCGACGCCCTCACCGTCACCCTCCCCCGATCCGACCGCGCCCCCGGGACCGGGCTGGCCTGGCTGCACACTGAGGGAGGGCGCATCGTCGACGATCGCGGCCGCACCGTGCTGCTTCGCGGCTTCAACAGCGACGCCCTGCTCGAGGACCCGGTGCGCCACGCCTCCCTGGACGAGGACGACGCCGCCCTGATGCAGCGCGAGGGCTTCGACGTGGTGCGCCTGCCGCTGGCGTGGTCGCGGCTGGAGCCACACCGGGGGCGGATCGACCGCGGCTACCTCGAGCAGGTGGCGGCGACCGTCTCGATGCTGGAGCGCCATGCCCTCCACGTGGTGCTGGAGATGCACTTCCTCGACTGGGGGCCGCGTTTCGGCGGCTCGGGCGCGCCGGTCTGGGCGGCCGTCCCGCTGGTGCCCGACGCCCGGTGGTGGCCGTGGGAGTCGTGGCGGAAGCACCTCTCCCCCGCGGTGAACGCGGCGGTCACCTACTTCTGGCTCTCCCCCGACTGGCAGGCCGACTTCGCGATGGCCTGGCGGACGGTGGCCGGGCGATTCCGCGACGACCCCGGCGTCGCCGGCTACGACCTGGTCAACGAGCCCCACCCCCTCCCGCTGCCGCCGCGGATCTTCGAGGACCACTACCTCTGGCCGCTCTATGCGCGGACGGTGGCGGCGATCGGCGCCGTCGACCCCAACCACCTGTTCATCGTCGAGAGCACCCTCTTCGGCGACCTGCCCACCACCGTCCGGCCGCTCCGTGCCCGCGACCTCGTCTACTCGCCCCACCTGTACACCGGGGCGCTGGTCCCCCCGGCGTTCGACGGCGACCGCGGCCCGATCGATCGGCGCATCGCCGGACAGGCGGCCGAGGCCGCCGCCGTGCCGGCGCCGATGTGGACCGGCGAGCTCGGCATCGACCACCGCCAGGCCCACGCCGCCGCCTGGGCCGACGCCGCCCTCGACGCCTACGACGACCGCGGCACCGGCTGGGCCTGGTGGCAGTGGCGGGAGAGCCCCTCCTGGGGCATCCGCGACTCCGCCGGCGGGTTCGTCGACCGCGAGTACCTGCGCCACCTCGCCCGTCCCTACACGGTCGCGGCGCCGGCCGGGGTGCGCGGCGGTCGCGGCGACGGGCTGCGCGGACACCTGGCGCTGGTGGTCGCCGCCGGGCATGGCGAGGGCGCGGTGGAGGTCGCCTGGCCGGCGGTCACCCTGGGCACCCCACGGGTGAGCGGGGACTGCCTCGCCGCCTCGTCGTGGGA